>JAGQHQ010000017.1 GCA_020431705.1 Candidatus Dependentiae bacterium | reverse complement strand
TTAACATCTTTTTATCAGCGAGATTTTCCTTTTTTTACAAAATTATTTCAAGATTTTAATTTTGGGATAGGTTCTTAATCTATAAGAGACTATGAGGTATAACTTAATTGGTTAATATTGAAATTTGTTATAATTGATAATTATATAAATCTGGTAATGGGAATGTTGTTTTCGAATTATTTGCTTAAATGATTGATATTATTTTACTCCAAACATTATGGGGCGCGTCAATTCCCATTGCTAAAAAATTAGTGAGCTTTACTTCTCCAATATTATTAACTGGTATTCGTACTACGGCTGCTGGGTGTTTATTGCTTGCAATAAACTATTTATGGGGTAGGACAAAAAAAAATGGTTCAACAGGATTTGATACGAACTATTGGCTTATCTATCTGCAAATTATATTTTTTGGTGTATATCTGAAATATATTGCGCGTTACTGGGCAATTCAATATATTCCAGCTATTAAGATGAGTCTTTTAGCCAATTCAGCACCGTTTATTTCTGCGCTATTTGGTTTTGTTTTTTTGAGCGAAAAAATAACTATAACAAAATGGTTAGGTCTGATTATAGGTGCTGTTGGCTACAGTATTATTTTAGTGACAACATCTAAAGCTGAGTTTTCTATTGGGGAGATGCTTTTTATTTCATGGTCAGAACTTATTACATTGTTGATGGTATTTATAGATTGCTATTGTTTAATTTTATATAAGAAACTTGTACGAGATCATGCACATACTTCATTTTTAATCAATGGTATTCAAACAATTGGCGGTGGTTTGTTAGCGCTTTGTACAGCATTTTTATTTGAGCCGATTACTATTACACATCCAGTTAATTTTGTTGGATGGTTATCAGCTTCTATTACTATTAGTAATGTTGCGTGTCATAGCTATAGCATGTATCTTCTTAACTATTACAGTGTTACTTTTGTTTCTTTTTCAAGTTTTTTAAATACCATTTTTACTGGGCTTTACAGTGCTTATTTCTTACAAGAAAAAATCACGTTTCACTACATTATCGGTGGACTTACCGTGATTATTGGTCTTTATACTTTCTATAAAGATGAGTTGTATATCTATAGAGCTAAAGGTGCTAATTGTTAACTTTTACTTTAAAAAATAATATCAACATGAATTAATATTTATGTCGTTGTCAGTTATGCTTGATGATGATCTTTTTTATCAATTGATTTTAAATAGTCGTCACATATATAAAAAATTGTTATTATTATTTTTTCTACCGTGGCGCTCTTTTTTGACTTTTAGTCAGATTTTTGGAGATTGTGCCATGGTTTTTTACTTATCTCAAAGATTTTTTTAGTAGTAACTTAGATTAATATTTGTTTACAGGGGGATATATAATTATGCAGAAAAATATTATAGCTCTGATTCTTTTTTTAGAAACTTTCTTTGCTTACTCACTGTATGCTATGGAGAAAGTTTCTTTTATGAAAAATAGGCCAGAAGAGATACAACAAGCGGTAGATAAAGCTTTTTATAATAATAAGGATAATACTCAATGGGGATATAATGGTAGCTTTTCTAGTTATCGGTTATTTTGTTTTGATAAAAAAAAATTATTAAAAAAAATATTTAATTCTGGCCAGCAGAACATCAATATAGTTGATTTTGGATGTGGTCAAGGACGATGGGGTCAAGATGCTGCAAAGATTTTGAGGACCTTTTTGTATAAAGATGATAAAAATAGTGGTCTTAAGCAAGTTTCTATTTTTAATATAACTGGTGGAATAGAGTGTCTAGAGAGTAAAAAAGAGAGTTTTTGTGAATTTCCAGAGGGCTATAATAAAGGGGATCAAGACTCTGTTTCTCTGCATTGGCTTGAGCAAGTTAAAATTGAAAATATTGATGAAGAATTAAAAAAAAGAGGTATTGATTTAGCTGACAAATGCGATCTTATTGTTTCTCATTGGACGATGAACCATTTGGTTGATCCATTTGGAACACTAAAAAAGCTATATAGTCTTTTACGTCCGGGAAAAGGCATTTTTGCTTCAACAGGATTTTTGTATAAAGCTGATACCAATATTGATTTGGAGAATAATATTAGCTTTATAAATCGTGGCAATACCGTCTCTAGTGATAAATCAGAAGAAGCTGGTATTAATACATTTCCACTGCATAGTGAGCGTATCGCTCTATTGAGTAATGCTTCTTTTTTATTTAATTATGATCTTTATAATCAGGGAGGTGATTTTGTAGTTAAACGTACGAATAATGAACAACTGAAACTTCCACTATTATATACTGGTGATATGTTTGACATTGATCGCTATGACTATGACGTTGCATCGGGTAAACTTACTGTTTTTAAGCTTATTTTTCACAATAATCAAAATAAACCCATATTGAGAATGAGGTGGGATATTATGGATGAGGCATTAGCCGGTTCACGACGTATTTATTATGAGGATAAAAATCAAAGCGCAAGGGACTTATTTAACGATTTAGAAGGTGTACTAACCAATCTGATTAAAATCAAAAAAGGATATAAAACAAAAAAACCTCAAAAAACAGTAATGTAAGACTAATTATTTTTTGATGTTATTGCATGCTTTTTTATAGTTATATCAACAATGACTGGCAAATGATCAGAGGGAAATTCATCACGAATATCTTCACCATCCGGTCCCTGTAAGAGGTCGGTTTCAGTTTCTGCTGGTATTAAATCTAAATGGGTATATTTTTTGTCATTTACGTGGCATTTTGTTTCATAGGTTTGTTTATCTGGTAGTTGATTTTTTACAAAAACATGGTCAAGATGATCACCAAATTTGTTTTTAGGACATTTATGAAAATCGTTTGAATATCCTATAAAGGTTCCTGAAACTTTTATTCCATCAAATGTTTTTAAATATTTTGACGCGTCAAAATATCCATTTTCTTTTAAAATACTTAACTCTTTTTCTCCGTAATTTTGGTATGAATATGTGCTCATATCTCCTGCAATTACAACAAAACCTTTATCAATTTTTGTAAGCTCTCTTATCTTTTCAACAAGTACCTGATTGGTTCTCATACGAATAAAATGGTTTTTATGGTGGTGTATATTAACAAAATATAAAGGTGTGTTTTTGCAATAGGTTTTTTCTTGTTTTGGATAAAATGTTGCCATGAGTACTGCTTTAGGGTGCTTCATACACATGTGTTTGGAACAATAATCAGGTGTTTCAGACATCCACCAAAAATAGCCTTGTTCAAAAGAAAGACTATTATTTTTATAGGCAATTGTATTGATAAGGGAGAAGTCTGAATCATTTTCTTTCAATTGTATTTTTGAATATCCAAGATTCTCTATTAATTTAGAAAATAATGAGAGTGTATTGTGACCAATATTACGAATTTCTTGAAATGCAATAATATCTGGATTTTCATCTGTAATTAAGGATGCGATTTTATCGAGTCTTTTATCAATAAGTAAATGCTTTTTTTTCCTGTTTTTATATGTGTGAAAAGAAGTACAGACGTTATATGTCATAACACGCAATGTGGTGTCTAAGCTTTCTTTTTCTTCCATTGCATCCATTGAGAAAAAGAAAGACGTGATAAAAAGTATGAATAGAGTTTTTTTCATTAAAGTCCTTTAGTTATAAGTTTTGATTGTATTATTGTTATTTTTTTCCTGTTTTTTCATAGCTGTATCATGTTTTGTTATTGTGATATCAACAATTCCTGGCAAATGATCGGAAGGAAATTCATTGTGTATTGGTTCTCCCCACATTCCTGTTAAAAGATTTTTTTCTGTTTCTGCAAAAGACTTATCATACTTATTATTGTATTTTTTTGCATTTACATGGCAGATCGTTGTATACGATTGTTTTTTGGGAGATACATTTTTTATAAAGACGTGATCAAGAGGATCGCCAAATTTTTCTGTAGAGCATTTGTATGGATCTAGAGAATAGCCAATAAAAGTACCAGATACTGAAACGCCGTTTTTTGTTTTTAGATTGTTTAGCGCATCTTTATAGTTATTCTTTTCTAAAATAGCAAGCTCTTTTTCTCCATATCCGTTAGTGAAAAAAGAGTTGAAATCACCAGCAATGATAACGAGTCCATCTCGATTGGAAATATATTTATTTATTTTTTTTATTAAAAGGTTATTTGAAAACATACGTTCTTTATGTTTTGTGCTATTGTGTAGATTAACTACATAAATAGGTAATTTTTTATGATCGGGTAATGGGACTTGCTTATTTTCTATACATTTTGTTAATAGAGGATACAGAGTTGCCATGATTATTACTTTTGGCCAAGGGTTATCGGCTGTTTCAGAGCATTTTTCTGGCGTATTAGATGCCCACCATCGATATGTGTTATGCAAGAAAAATGTTGTTCGCTTGTAGGCAATGAGATTAATAAATGAAAATAGTGATGGATTATCGCGAAAATGTGTTAAATCATACCCTAATATACCAAGATGATAAGACAAATAGCCGAAAGTGGAAAAATTTTTTTCTATATCTCGGACTTCTTGAAGGCATATAATATCTGGATTTTCATCTTTAATAAGGTTAATAATTCTTGGTAGTCGCTTGCTACAGGCAAGTTTTTCTTTAAAGTGTTGATTGTTATATATCTGGAATGAATTACAAATATTGTACGTCATAACTCGAAAATTGAGTGATTCTTCTCTGCTTTCTTCCATAGCAAAAGAACTTGAAAATATATGTAAAGAAAAAACAATGAGTAATAACTTTTTCATAAGGTTCCTTTTTAATTTTAAAGTTTGCAAGACACATGAGAAAGATCATCGCAGTTATTTGTGTTTATAAATAAAGTTTTTTTATAAAATCTTTACATATAGTTTTTTTTTGGTACTATATGAACCTCATTTCTTTAAGATATTTAACGTTAATAGTGCTTGATATAAATGATTGTTTTTTTTTTATAATTTACATAGGCAAACTCATAGTATTTATGTGTTTGTAGTGTATACAACTTTATTGGGGTAATTATATGAAATATGCATTAGCTTTATTGTGTTCCCTTTCTTTGGGAGTAATTGAGTGTATGGAGGAAAATTCTGCTATTGATTCTGCAATAAAAAATAAAAGAGTTGCTGTAAGAAGTAAAAGAGTTCCTGCTGTCAAAAGAAACTTGGATAGTCTAAATCTTGATTTTGGTGTATTTATTCAGGAAGAAGAAGCTGAAAAAAAAGTAGAAGAAACTGCAAAGAAAAATGTCGAAACAACAGGATTTGTTACAGACAACGAAAAGAAAGGTAAGCTTAAAGCAAAATTCGCTATATTTTCTAAAGCAAAAAAAGGGGGAACTAAGGTTAAAAAAGGTAGAATCCGCCTTTCAGTTGCTAATCAACGCTCTCTTTCTTTGAGTGACTTGAGTGATCTTTTAAACAGCGACACTAATACATCAGATCCAAATAATTCAATTGGTGATGAAGCATTTTGGGCTTCTATTGATAGAAGAACTGAAGATAAAAGAGATAAAATGCAAGAAAAACATTTTGATACTGAACTTAGCAAATGGGATCGTGAAAAATGTACAGAAAGACGTAGAAATATGCTTACTCAGCTTGGATCAAAAATCAAGAATTTTCAAGATATGACGGGTTAAGTAGTAGCGCATTAATAAAAAATACGATAATTATATATTATATACGTCCTAGCAGCAAAATGCTGGGGCGTATTTATATTTAAGTGGTGTATTTTTTATATCGATTTTGCTTTATTGCACAAATTTTTTTTTCTTGTAAACTTTCACAAATTGTCACGTGTTATTATTTAACTTTTTAGATTGGGAGCTTAATTATGCAAAATACGCATATACGATTCCGTTTATTTAATCTATTTTTGTTATTGAGTTGTTTAGTAGTGTCTTCAGTAGAAATGCAAGGGCATGATAATGAAGAAGAGCACTTTTATGCACAAATTGATGAAAAAGTAGGTGAAGAAGAGAAAATAACTAATGACTCTCAATATCGTTTAGCACATAAAAGTCTTGCGATAGAGATTAATAATCAAAAAAAGCGTAGAGATAAAATGGATCAGATTTGTGAAGATGTTGATCAGTTTGTTCCAGATCTTATTATAGGGGAAATGCACAAATTTAAAGACGAGTGCAAAGAAATCCGTTTTTGCAAGAAAAAAGCTACTTTGCTTGCTATTATTGATAGGTTAACTTCGAACGGAACAGATCCATTTGAGATGTTAAATAGACAGATGCTTATTGCAGATAAACAGATTTTAAATAAGAAAAAAGAAATAGATGCGTATCCTGTATATATAAGAAATATTGTTGATGAATTTCTCGTTAAATATTATGAATTGCGCCATTATATTTCTTCAGATGATCTTCGTTATGAGCAGGTTTTACTAAACGAAGCAAAGGCTTTATATGACGATGCTGCGCTTTTTGTTTCTGCCTCATCAGAAACAACAATGAAACTTATGTCCGAAGCACCACTGTTTAATACAGATGCAGAAGTTGAAATATATATTAAAGATATTGGTTTATGGGATAAGCCATCTAATTTGAAAGATATAGCTATTGGCGAGTTAATTACCAGAATAAAGACTCGTCTTGATGATAAAATTGCTGATGGTAAATTAGCTAAAATAAGTCATCTTATTGATGAAAAAAAACTTACTCATTTAAAAAATACGCCTAAAGTTTCAGAAGACAAAAATGGTAATTTGATTTTTCCTTATTATGACGCGGTTCAGGAATTATTTGAGCAAATAGTGCAAAATAAAAAAGAAAATCTGCGTGCATTGGCTGAGGATAATCCTGAATTTGTAGAATATATTAAAATGGGTATTGCTCAAGCAGATAGGCCAGAAAATGAAACATATGATGCTCTTGATATTTTACAAAACAAGATCAAAGAGAAGATAAATAAAGATTATCAAAGAGAGCTAGAAAATGATTCTGTAAGATTAGATGCAATTTAGCCTAGAGGAAGATCTATTAGCTAGAAAAATAGCTAGCTTCGAATGTTAATATTATGTAAAACGGCATTTATCTTATATGGTAGATGCCTTTTTTTATGTATACAGGATGCAGATTACTTTATATGTGTTTCTATGGGGCATCCACAATAAAAACATTCTTTTTCTCTACCAATTTCTTTATGGCGTTCACAGTCTTTCTCTTTTATTTTTTTGATATCTTCTTGTGTATATAGGCATCGTACTATATTTTTATCTCTATGTTTTTTATCTTTTTGTTTGCAATAACCAATAATAATTGTTGGAATGCAAGCAATAAGGATTATGTATTTAACAATTTTCATATTATTTTCCTTATTATGCGTTATCAATGTAAAAGTATATAGCTTCTTATTATTTCAAATAATAAAATATTTACACTCATAATTTTATGAGTTTTTCGTTGTATAAGTAAAGAGTTTTTAAGTTTGCTTTTTATGGGAACTTAAGATACACTCTCTTTCAATTAAAAAATATTAACAATCACTTTAATTTTTAGAGAGGTTTTGTGCAATATGAAAAAGCAATTATTAGCCTTAAGTGTAGGTGCAATATTATTAACTGGTGGATTAAAAGCTTTAGATGAGAAGGAACAGGATTGTATTAAATCGATAATTGGTGCAAATGGTGGTACTTGGCAAGATCGTATTGATTTTGTAAAAGCTAATTGTCCTGAATGTCCAGAAGTAGATAAGATTATTGCAGCAATGAAAGCAGCGGGCAATATAGTTGAAGCTGAATCGATAGGTGAAGAAGTTGAAAAAGATGAAGAATTGCTAAAAGATATTATAAAAGATGAGATACCAGCAGTTATTGAAGAGGTAAATAAAACAGAGGGTATAGATCTTTCTACTCATAGCAACATTGAGGATACTTCGAAACGAGCGGAGCAAAAAGATATTGAAAAAATAAAAAAATTAGTTACAGAAGAAATGAAATTGTAAGTGTTGACCCTCAGTTTTTGACACAGTACCCTACAATCAAGGGTAAAGAATATATCGCGCGCGGGTACTCAAAAAAGTGCTCGCGCATTTTTAATATACGGAGTGTTGTATGAAGCCACACGCACAGGCATTTGAAGATGTCATATATACTCAAAAAACAAGTCAAAAAACTGGTTTGTCAGAAAATGAAGTTAAAAAAAGGCAGAGACAATACGGGTTAAATCTTTTAAAAGAAAAGCCGCAAGAGTCTTGGGCGGTTGTTTTTATTAAACAATTTCAAAGTCCATTAATTTATATTCTATTGATTGCTGCTGTTATTATTTTTGTAGTCGGTCAAGATCCGCTAGATGCGTTTATTATTAGTGGTGTTCTTTTTTTTAATGCAATTATTGGTACTATCCAAGAGGGGCGTACTCGTTCTATTTTGCAAAATTTGCGTCGCTTTATTGTATCGAATTCTATTGTAATCCGTGAAGGTAAAAAGAAATTAATAAGTAACAAATATTTAGTTCCTGGTGATATTATTGCGCTGCAAGAGGGTCAACGCATACCGGCAGATGCTCGTATTATTACATCTAATTCATTGCAAGTTGATGAGGCTGTGTTGACAGGTGAATCACTGCCTGTCAGAAAACATTCTGATATAGTTGACGAAGCGGCAGTAATTGGTAATCAGCATAATATGCTTTTTAATGGAACATATGTTCTTTCTGGCTCAGGGATAGCTGTTGTTACCGCAACTGGTGAAAAGACCGAAATAGGAAAAATTCACGCTACTGTAGAAGAAATAAAAACTGATATGCCGCTCAAGCAGGAACTTAATCGGTTATCTTATTGGATTTTACTTTTTATTCTTGGTATTTGTATGTTCTTATTTGTTGTTGGGTTCTTGCAGGGCAAGCCATTACAAGAACTATTAATTATGCTTACTGCATTATTTATTTGTGTGGTACCAGAAGGATTACCAGTTGTTTTAACTTTGATTTTAGTTTCTGGTGTATACCGTATGGCCAAACATAATGTTCTTATTAAAAACATGCAAGCTGTTGAAGGTTTAGGGAGAACCGATGTTATTGTTATAGATAAAACGGGTACATTAACACGAAATGAAATGGTTATTGCACGTGTTTTTGTTGATAATCAGTTTTTTACTGCAGGTGGACAGGGGTATCATGCACAAGGTGATATATATGATGAAAAAAAGCAGATAGTTGTAAAAGAAGTACAGCCAGAGTCCTTGCGAACAATGGGAATTGCTTGCTCGTTGCTCAATTCTACAGAAATTACTTACCTATCAGATGCAAATTTATTTGATATTAAAGGAGATCCAACAGAGGCCGCACTTTATGTGTTCTCTCAAAAATTAGGGTTCTCTCGTGAGCAGCTTGAAGGGCAGTATCATAAAATATATGAAATTCCATTTGATCCAGCGTATCGTTATCATGCTGGATTTTATGAAAAAAATGGAGAAGGTGTTATGTTCCTTGCTGGTTCACCGGAAGTTATTATGGCACGTGCACTCAATACAGATCAGCAGGCTGAAAAAGCTCTTTCTGGCTTATTGATGCAGGGCTTGCGTGTTGTTGCTGTTGCAATGCATTCATTTGATCCAACTGCTATAGAAGTTGATCAAGCAAATAGTGGTTTAGCATTTACCTTTTTTAAGCAGTTGGCAGAAGGAGCACTGCATTTTTTGGGGTTATGTGCAATAGAAGATGCAATTCGTCCAGAAGTTGCTGTAGTTGTTGAGCAAGCGCGTAATGCAGGAATACGCGTGATTATGGCAACTGGTGATCATCAAAAAACAGCATTATATGTTGCAAAGAGAGTTGGAATTTTCCGTGATGGTGATCAGGCTATTGATGGACCAGAATTTGAACAAGCAACAAATGGTCAATTGTTGGTTAATCTTCGCAAAATTACAGTTTTTTCTCGAGTATCGCCAACTCACAAACTACGTATTATTAAGTTGTTTCACCAGCAACGTAAGATTATTGCTATGACTGGTGATGGTATTAATGATGCGCCTTCATTAGTTGCAGCAGATTTAGGTATTGCAATGGGAAGAATTGGTACCGAAGTTGCAAAACAGGCGTCTGATATTATTTTATTGGACGATTCATTTGCTAATATTATTAGTGCTATCGAGCAAGGAAGGCATATCTTTTATACGCTTAAACGAGTGGTGCTGTATTTTTTTGCTACCAATATGGGTGAAATTTTAATTGTGCTTTTTGCTCTGATTTTGAATATGAAGCTTCCTATAACAGCAGCACAAATTTTGTGGCTTAATCTCGTTACTGATGGCTTTTTGGATATAGCGCTCTCAACAGAGCCAAAAGAGTCTGGCTTACTACAGCAAGAATGGCTAGGAAAGAAATTACGATTAGTTGACCGCAATTTATTGCTCAAGATGGTGTGGATGGCTATTCCTATGGGGCTTGTTTCACTGTGTGTTTTTTGGTATTATCAACAATTTGATATTGTACATGCACGAACTATGACGCTTATTACTATGGCAATGTTTCAATGGTTTAATGCATGGAATTGTCGCTCTGCGACCAAATCGGTTTTTCAACTTGGTCTGTTGACTAATAGGTGGCTTGTTGTGACAACTGTGTTTGTATTTTCTTTGCAAATTGCGGTGTTACACGTTCCATTTTTGCAACGTATCTTTAAAACAGTGCCTATTTCGTTGACTCAGTGGTTATTAATTATTGCACTTTCGTCTTTACTTTTTGTTGTAGAAGAAATTCGTAAATGGTTTGTGCGGTGGTGCTACGATTGACTCTTGGGTAAAAGATGCTAGAGTTAACAAGTGCTTATTATACACATTTTATTTTATGTTAGGAGACTTATTATGCGTGCAAAAAAAATATTTTTTTCTATTTTTTTAAGTAGTGCTTCGGTTGTTATAGCGATACCAGGCAATAATTCTGATACAATTACTAAAACAAAAACATCAACAGTTCATCCTATCAAATATGATTTAAAGATTCGTGTTGTTGATACCAATCAACTTGCTGCAAAAACACAACAAGGTATGGAAGGACGCAACAGGCTCGAGCAAAAGCAGCTGCAATTACGCCAAGAATTGCAAGCACAGGGACAAAATGTTGAAAAAGAAGCAATGGCATTTAATAGTAAAAAAACAACATTGAGTGAAGATGCGCGCAATAAAGAACAAACTAAACTGATTAGAATGCGTCGTGACTATGAAAACAAGGTACAAACGAGTGATGATGAGCTCAAACTTGCAGCAGCACAAGAGCAAGAAAGCTTGGTAAGAAGTATTGTTGATAGTGCTAAAGAATATGCTATTGAGCATAAAGTGGATCTTGTTGTTGATAAAGGTAGTGGAAGTGTTATTTACAACTCACAAAAAGCAGATTGTACTGCTGACATTATCAATGTTATGGATAAACAATATGACTGTAAAATACAATTGGCTAAAAACAAAAAGAATGAAACAACACAGCTAGTAGAAAATAAAACTGGCAAAAAGGCTGCCACGTAAAAATAATATACTTTTTAGTTTTGATATAAAAAAACCAGGTTTTGCCCTGGTTTTTTTATTATTTGGAGTGTGCAGCAATGAATTATGAAGTTGTTTCATTACCAGAATCACATAGTCTTGCGTATAATGTAGCATTGAGGCTAAATAAAGAACTTGTTACACCAAAAGTACAAGAGTTTGCTGATGGTGAAATAGAAGTTGTTTTTGAGCCGAATAAATTTAATCAAAAAAAAGTAATGCTTATACATGCACCCTACGGCAACGTGCATAACGCACTTGTTCGTTTTGCGCTTTTGGCACATTCGGCTAGTATTTCTGGTGCACAAGAGATAATTGGGATTATCCCATATTTATGGTATATGCGGCAAGATAAAAGTGCGGTGCCTGGGCGAGTGGGTGCGTGGCAAATAATAGCCAAGTTGCTTGAGGCAACTGGTATCAGTCAGCTTATAACGGTAGAAATGCATGCAGCTATTTGTGAACAAATGATTACAGTACCACTTTATAATATTAAGCTTCGTGTACTTATGGCTGAACATATCAAACATGTAGTACCAGAATGTAAACAATGTTGTTTTATTGCCCCGGATGAGGGAGCGTTCAATCGTGCACAGGAAATTGGGCAAGTGTTTAATATGCCGGTAATGGTATTTAAAAAAAAGCGATTTGATGTTGATAAAACGAAAATTATCTCTGTAAGTGGTTCGTGTGGTTATGATACGGTGCTCATTGTAGATGATATTATTGCTACTGGTGGTACAGCAATTAATGCATGTGATAAGTTAAGAGAAATGGGTATAAAAAAAGTTTATGGTTATTTTGTTCATCCTGTATTACCAGGTAATGCTATTGAGTGTATTGAAAATAGTGGCTTTGATAGGGTATTTGTTTCAAATTCAATACCGCATACTTTTGATAAACAAAGTAAATTTACCATTTTTGATATAAGTGGTGTGCTAGCGAAAAAAATAAAAGAATTAGTGTAAATAAATAGTATGATTATATGGTCATAGTTTTTCTATAGCACTGTGCTTTTATTCCATTAAAATTACTACGGGAGTGGATAGTTCAGTGGAACAAAATACCTCAAACTATAATACGTTAGCTATAAAGGCAATTATTGGCTTAGGCAATCCGGGGCTAAAATTTGAGCATAATCGACACAATATAGGGTTTCTTGTCGTTGATGCGCTGTCAGAAAAATATGGCGGCACCTGGCAACATCGTGAGCATATGGAGTATGCTAATATTCTAATCAATAATAAAAAAATAATTCTGATAAAACCGCAAACATTCATGAATACATCGGGTAAGGTTATTCCGTGGCTCATAAAGCAGGGTGTTAATGTAAAAAATATATTAGTGGTGCATGATGAACTAGAAAAAAAATTTGGTAATATCAGTATTCGTTTTAGTGGCAGTTCTCGTGGGCATAATGGTTTACGTTCTATTATGAGTGTTTGTGGACCTGACTTTGCGAGACTGCGTTTTGGTATTGGCCGTCCAGAGCGAAAAGAAAATGTTGGTGAGTATGTTTTGCAAAATTTTACTGAACCGTTAGATGAGGTTCAACGGCTTATTGATCAAGCCGTTGATAAGATTATTCTGCTTTTTAATTAGTAATGTTTTTACTCTTCAATGGCGTATATCCTTACTGTTATATTACCACTTATTTTTTTACCACTTTTGGTTTTAACATCAGCGATATACAGGCCTTTATTGAATTTGGAAATTTTTGTAACTGTGTTGTTATTCATTGGTCCGTAGATATTTTTTCTGTCTTTTCGTGGAAAAAAACGTCGCTCGTTGACAGAAAATATAATGTCATCGGCATATTGTTCTGGTTTAATAATTCGCCATTGTAAAGTGCGTACTCGTGTTGGAATTTTTCCTTTTAAATTAAAAAGTCCATTTGCTTTTCCAGATTCTATTTTTGCGTCAATAGTATAAACTAAGTCATATTGTTTTGGTGAATGGCGCCACCATGGAGAATCGATTGATGGGCCTACTGGGGAATTGGTGACTTTTGTAGTAAGCTTTTTATCTGTTACTTCTTTTGTGGCACCTAAACGACCTCCAAATAATAACCATTCTTGGCCTTTTGCCGGTTTATCTCGATCTCCGAGATTGATACATGGTGATTCCCAACATTTCCAGCGTACGCCGTCGTTACTTGTATGATCAAGTGTATCGATATCAAAAATAACATTTTTTTCATGTGATGCATGTCCCCATTGTGCGGCCCATATAATTGGGTGGGTTTTATCTACTATTTTAACATCTCTTGCTTGTAATAATTTACCATGAGGTTTGTTGCCATGTGCAGCGTAATGTACTTGGTCAAGCTTATAATTTAAATAGTTACCGAGTTCATCTGTTTTACGTAGATGTACATCTATATGTTCTATATCTCCTTCATGTGAGCCTATATTAAAGACTTTTTTGCCTAAAATATTGATGTTGACTGTGTCTCCTTGATACGGATAGAAGAAAATATATTGAATGACAATACCATCGTTATGTTTGTCTTGAATGTGATAGTAACAAGTTGCTTTACACTCTTTGTTTACTAATGGTTCACCAGCTCTGGTTATCTTATCTGTTGTGGGGGCAAGGTAATAATCATTTATTTGGTTGAACCCATTTGGATAATCTTTAGTTGGGTAATTTTTCAAAATAGAGCTGTCATTGATTGGACGTTCAAGTACTAGCGTTGTGCTGCCATTGGGATTGCGTTTACGTAATTCACAGCGTTTGGCAAACCAATCTATTGATGAGGGGTAATAGCTTTCTTTCTTGTGGAAGCGCACTTCTGGAGCAAATGTTTGTGCGAGGTTAATTACGGTTGTTTCCGGTAATGTTGTACCTGCTTTAATAGAACTTATGGTTGTAATAGATAAGATTATTAGAAATATTTTTCTATGATTTTTATAAAAACACATAGTTTGCTCCTTTATTATATTTTGATTATATGTGCTGATTCTGTGTACACTGTAATATCTTGTTTCAGGATAGGTCAATGAATTCTACTTTTTTTTGATCTAATAAAAAAACGCTATAGATGGGCTTTTTTTTAAAATCCCCCATCTATAGGTGATTTTTGTGGTTATTCAGCTTGCGCTAAAAATTCAATTTGTAAAAAACCTAAAAATAAACTCCAAAACCCCCTTCCAATGGTAGCTTTGTAGGCTTGACAAAGGCTATTTTATATGAGAAAATATTATTAAGTAATTAATTTATTAATATTTCTATCTGAGATTAAACGTTAATAATAAATAGGAGGTTAAAAATGGTAGTTCGTAAAAATAGTCGATTCAGAAAATTCTTATTTCTTGTTTTAGTAGCAGGGTTGGTGTGTGGACAAATTGAAGCAATTAGTTTCGATATAGCCCCGGCAAACAAAGTTTCTATATCTTGGTTTAAAAATTTTGCTCAGTCTGCTGTAACTTCGTTATTCAATACAAGAGTTGGAAAACTTTTGAGTTCAGTTGCGAGCAAAAAAAGTACGAAGCAGAGCCCCTCTGTTTATATGCCTGAATGCGAAAATATATGTGAAGAAAAAAAAGAGTCTGATAATAAAGTTGCAAATAATAAAGTTGCAAATTTTGCTGTGCTTCAAAAAGATCCTATTGCCGAAACAGTTACTGCGACAATGCATACAGTTGAAGTTGCAAAAAAATCTATTGCTAAAAAGAATAAAAATGAAGCGAGTGCTCAGGTTATACAAGATGCTGTGATTGCTGGTGCTGCTGGCACAGCAACACCTGTAGGTATGTGTGTTGCACAATACTTAACAGGTAATCAGTTGATTGATGCTGCAAGCATTATACCTGCTGCACAACTTTCTATTGCAACAACAATGGTTAATAAATTGCACGGTATAAAAGAAGGTACAGAAGCAGTTGATGCTGTTATTGGTGCAGCTATTATAGGTGCATCTGCTCCTGCGGCATTAGTTGGTGGTGCTATAGCAGAAGTTAGTGCAATTGTGAGCGAAGTAATTGAAAAAAATGGTGGTATCGTACAAATTGCTCAAAATATTGATTGGTTTGATGTAGCTGCAGGATCAACTAAAAAATCAGAAAAAGAAAATAAATATAATGCTGGTTTAATTAAAGAAGTACAAAAACTTACAAAAAATAAAGAGTCGGCTAAGCTGCTGACTACAGTAACGGTTTCTGCGCTTGAAAATGCAGTAATGTATTCTGTATTAGGCCTTCTTGGTATTAGTACTGGTGGCGCTGGATTAGTGGCTGTAGCTGGTAGTGCTGCTACATATGGTGCGGCTAAGGGTTTGATTAATTACCTTGTACAGGGTTCTGGTAATCGTGCTGGTCGTTCAGGTTTTATTGCAGGTATTACAGAGAGTGTTGCACTTAAACATGCATTAAAAATTGGTGGCTCGCTGGCAGCTGTTGATGCATTACCTATTATAGCGACAGAGCTTGCAGTTAGTATTGTACAAACTATGGTACATAACAAAGGTGGTTGGGACGCTGTTACCAAGAAGCTTGGTTTTGAAGTGGTTGAAGCTACTAAAAAGCGTTTACATGCTTATAAACAAGGTATTGAGTATGCGCTTGAAAAACTTAAAAAAGTTACTGCAGCTGTAGTTAAAGATGTTGATAATTATATGAATTACGTTAACTGTGGTCCATTTCCACTTGAGAGTGATATACAGGTTGAACAAGAGTCAAAAGAACTAAAAAAAGAGAAAAAAAGCTGGTTTACTCGTTGGTTTAACGGATCTAACAGTTTTGATGATAATGAATTTATTCAATCATTGAATGATGGTGAAGATGAAAGTGATGATGAAGATGTTTTCTATGATGCACACGATGGTGAAGATGAAAGTGATGATGAAGATGTTTTCCATGATGCAGTTGAAATGCCCTCATTAGAATAATGCTTATTTGTAGTTGATAAGTAGACTTGACATGGATTTGTTAATAAAATGATACGATTTGCAGATCGTAAAGAGTTTGTAGGTGGTTTTGATTAGTTCAAAGTCACCTACAGAGAATTGACTGGGTTATAACAATCAATAAAGTATGTTGGGGTATTCAAAGTGATTATATGTAACAAAAAAGCCTGGTTAGGAGTGTTATTTACTTTGTCTTGCATGTTGCCGGTCCCTGCAAAATCATGCTGGACATCTTTGTGTTCAACAACTTTTTCTTTTGCCAAAGAAAATAAATATACTTTGTTAGTTGCTGGTGTTGCAACTGTAACTGTTGGTGTTTTGTTGTTTAATAATGGAAGATTACGGTGTGAGCTTGATAAACAAAATGTAAAAAATGTTTCGGGTCAGGAAGCATCGAAAGATATAAGTCAACAAGTGGAGTCGTTAAAAGTAGAACTAAAACAACTAAAAACAGGTAATGAGAAACTTAGAGAAACTGTGAAGCAACAGTTTAACACTGCAATTGGTGATTGGAAGGCGAATAAAGAGCAGATGCAAAAAAGAATTAGAGGGTTGGAGGGGGAAGTTGATCGACTTAAGCTGGATAATTATCAGTTAAAGCAAAAGGTTGCTAAGCTTCGGAGCGCAGCAAGTCAACAAAAAATTGATTATGCTTCTAAAAAAAAACAGATGGAAGATCATTATGCAGGGGAGCGCAAAAAAATTGAAGAAGCATACAGTAACCTTGGCAAGAAAGAAAAAGATTTTTATAATACATGGTATTCTACCACTAATAAAAAAGACAAAGAGCTGGCTGCTCGTGAAAAAGTAATAAAAGAAGAAGAAAAAAGGGTGGAAGAAGAAAAGAATCTGTTTGAAAAAGAAAAAAATAAGTTTGAACTTCGAAAAAAAAGTTGGATTTCTGAATTCTTTTAATGGTTAAAAATTGTTGATATAAAAATAATATTATACAAAAAACTGATCCCTGATTTTACTCAAGGATCAGTTTTTTAGTTATTGTTCTAAAAGCCACTTTTGGACTGACTCCTTTAACTTGGGGTCAAATTCGCCACCTCCGCCCTGAAGGATACTTTTTGATCCTCCACCACGCAATCCATGGGCTTCAAACAACCACAAGGCAAAATCTTTCATATTTAGCTCTTTAGAAACTTTCGGTGAGCCTTGTACATAGAAAGCGGTCCGCTTATCAATACTGCTGATCAAAAAATAAAGGGCCTCGTGTTGAGTATTTAATAATTGTGTTGCGATTTCTCGTAACTCATCATGGGCCATATCCTTTAAGTGAATGAACAAAAATGGCCATTTTCCAACGATTTTTACTTGGGCGATCCATTCGGGAAGTTTGAGTGATACAAGTTGTTTTTTAAGGTTTTTAATGGATATTTGAGCCTCCTTGAGTTGCTCTTTTTGCTTTTCTACTGCCTGTATAATTTCATCTCGCTTAACCTTAAACTCTTGGCTGAGGTTTTTGACGATATCAAAACTCTCTTGGAATAATTCAATTGCTTTTGGCCCGGTTAAGGCAACAATTCTTCGGTGGCCTGCAGAAAGAGCGTTAACCTCAACAATTTTAAAGGCACCAATCATGCCAGTTTCAGGTACATGTGTACCACCACATAATTCTGCAGAAAAATCTGCAATCTGGACAATTCGTACCTCTTCAGGGTTATATTTATCTCCAAAAAACGCGATTACTCCGCGGTTAGTGGCATCTTTTAATGTGGTATATTCAATATTTACCGGAATATTATCTCTGATTTTTTCATTTACTAAGTCTTCAACTTTTTTAATATCTGCTGGTTTTAAATTATCGTGATGCGTAAAATCAAAGCGTAAATAATCAGGATGTACTAGTGAGCCAGATTGTTTTATCTGCTTGCCAAATAACTCAATGAGCGCTGCTTGCAATAAGTGTGTGCCAGTATGATTTTTCATAGCATTGATACGACGTTCCTTGTCAACAATGCTCGTGACAGTATCTCCAAGACTTAAATCAGTAGGTGCTATTATCTTTGCTGCAATTGCTTTGCCAATAAAACGGACTTTTTGATGTGCAACTTTTTTAGTACCAAATTCTAACCAACCTTGATCAGGTACTTGTCCTCCGCCAATGATAAAAAATGGTGATTTTTTTGCAATAACCCAACACTCAGTTCCTGTTTTTACACTATCAACAATATTGTTATTAATAATGAGAGCAGTAATGTTGGATGTTGTTTGTAACTCTTTATAGCCGGTAAATTCAGTAAAAATGGTTGGATCTAAATCAACATATACTTCTTTTTGTTCTGCAGCCTTTTTGCCAGATTGTTTTTTTTGTTGTTGCATGTATTTTTCAAAACTATCTGAATCTACGGTAAAACCATTTTCTACAGCCATGATATGAATGAGTTCAAGTGGAAAACCGAAGGTATCATATAGTTTAAATGCGTGCTGACCAGAAACAATTTTTTCTTTTTTATGTTCAGAAAAATAGCGATCGAGCAAACTTTTACCGCGTACCAGGTTTATTGCAAATTTTTTGATTTCGCTTCGCAAAATGTCATACACAAGTTGAGATTGTTCTTTAAGTTCTGGATAGATATCGCCCATTTCTTGTACAAAGATACGAGAAAGCTTGGGAAAAATATTTTGATCAGTTAGTTTTTGTGTAAAGAGTGCAGCGCGTCTGATTATTTTTCGTAATACGTAGCCGCGGCCTTCATTAGAGGGTGCGCCGCCATCGGCAATAATTAATGAGGAAGATCTAATATGATCGCACAAAACATGAAATGCTGCTTTTTGATCAGTACTTTGTTCCGAGTATTTTACACGAGTAAGGTGTTCAATTTTTTTAATTAGGTTTTCAAATAAATCAGTTTCAAAAACTGAATCTTTGTTTTGCATAATCGAGCATAAGCGTTCCAATCCCATACCAGTGTCAACACCTACTTGAGCTAGTGGTTTGTTAGTACCGTCTACTTGTCGATCATATTGCATAAAGACTAGGTTCCAAATTTCCAAAAATCGATCACATTCGCATCCAGGTAAACAGGTTTTTTTTCCGCAGCCAAACTCAAGACCACGATCTATATATAATTCAGTGCATGGTCCGCATGGGCCAGTATCGCCCATTTGCCAAAAATTTTCTGAAGCACCAAGACGATGAACTCGTTCTTTTGGTAATGTAATATCAGTTGTCCAAATATCATATGATTCATCATCAGTTTCAAATACACTGGCATGTAGTTTATCTGCTGGTAAGTACATTTCTTTTGTCAAAAAATTCCAGGCAAATGCGATTGCTTCTTTTTTGAAGTAGTCGCCAAATGAGAAGTTGCCCATCATTTCAAAAAAAGTTAAATGTCGTTTGGTAAAGCCAACATTATCTAAATCATTATGTTTTCCACCAGCTCGAACACACTTTTGAATGGTTACTGCGCGTTTGTAGCTGCGAGTTTCATTACCTAAAAAAATATCTTTAAATTGGTTCATACCAGCATTTGCAAAGAGTAATGTTGGATCTTGTGCAGGAATTAAAGATGAACTTTTTACTTGCTCATGTTGATGTTTTTTAAAAAAATCGAAGAATTTTTTGCGAATTTCTATTGACTTCATTAGAGTATCCTGTGAGAAAACTTAAAACTAAATAGGAGTTTCTGTCATGATATAGCTTTTTATAAAATGAAGCAATTATGCTTAACTAAAGGATTATCTTTGATCCACGCAAAGAGTTTAATATTATCAGTTATATAATCAGTTACAGTGTTGATTGCAATCCTATTAGTTTTGTTGCTTTGTTCAAATATTATAAAGATATTACTATTTAAGGATTTATATAAAATTAAAATTTTGACATAACCCTATAAAAAAGGAAAGATTTTGCTGACAAAAATATGTTAAAAATTCATAAAAAAAACGAGATTTTCCATAGACAAATTTTATATGAATAGAAAGTTTTTGAAAGAGTTGAGAAAAATTATTTCTCAGAAAAAAAGCATTCGTAGACCAAGAAAAAGTGCAAAAAAGATTATGTAGGCAGTATGTTTTATTTCAAACGATTCTTAATAATAGCTCAAGTCAGTCTTGATAACATATTTTTTATATCCATATTAATACAAATATAAAACACAATCATTCCTGTAAACACGCACTAGGAGCAACAATTGAGCGCATGTATAGATAAGAAATATATTTTTATTTCTATCTGTGCAAAATTGCATATACGAAACACGATAAAAGGGATTATTATGAAAAGTAACATACACTATATTTTCTTACTCTGCTCGGTTCTCATTACATTCAATGGCATTACAACATGCGCACCGAAAGATAAAACTAGACAAAAAGAAAAAAGAGATAGAATAAGAACCTATCCCAAAATTAAAATCTTGAAATAATTTTGTAAAAAAAGGAAAATCTCGCTGA
>JAGQHQ010000016.1 GCA_020431705.1 Candidatus Dependentiae bacterium | reverse complement strand
TTTTTAACATCTTTTTATCAGCGAGATTTTCCTTTTTTTACAAAATTATTTCAAGATTTTAATTTTGGGATAGGTTCATAGAAATAACATTAAAGATATTGATAAAAAAACGAGGGCACATAGCATTCACAATGAAGCAAAAGTTAGGACAAATTATTTCTGGCTCACTTAATGATGGCTTCATGATGAGGATTGCACCAGGCACACAGCTTGAAGAAATAAAAACTGGTAAATTTGTTTCAATACAAGGAAGTAGTTACCAGTTTTTTTCGTTAATTACTGATTTAAGTCTACATGTTACCAATCAAGATATTTTAGTTTTTCCACCTAAAGATAGTGAAACACTACTTAAAGAAACTCTCTCGCAAAAAGATATATACGCAACAGCTCAACTCAAACCAATGCTAATGCTAAACAAAGATAAACAACTAATGCCTGTCAAAACAATTCCTCCACATTTTGCGCCTGTCTTTGACGCAACTAAAAAAGATGTTGCTTTAATTTTTGGTGACGAAAAAGAGGTAACAAAAAAATTTTTTAGTATTGGTAAGCCGCTCGATATGGATACACCAGTCTGTATTAATTTGGAAAAATTAACTGAACGTAGTAATGGTATTTTTGGCAAAACAGGTACTGGCAAAACATTTTTAACACGATTAGTATTAGCGGGTCTAATCAAACAGGAAAAGGCAGTAAACTTAATTTTTGATATGCATAGTGAATATGGTTTGCAAGCACGCAAAGAAGGAAAGGGGCAATCATTTGTAAAGGGACTTAAAACACTATTTCCCTCAAAAGTTGTTATATTTTCTTTAGATCCGGAATCAACTAGGCGACGCGGTGGATCACCAGATGTGTGCATGGAACTTTCATACCAATCAATACATGTAGAAGATATTATTTCACTACAAAGTGAGCTACATCTACATGCTACAGCTTTAGAAGCTGCATATTTGATTGCAGCACGGTATAAACAAAACTGGTTACAAGTATTACTCGAGCAAGGTGAAAATATAAAAGAATTTGCTCAAGCACTTGGCGCACACCCAGAATCTATTGCAGCATTATATAGAAAATTAAAACGCATTGAACGATTACCATTTTTTAAGAGAGTAACCGCAATAGGTGCTACCAAAACACATTCAGTAGTTGATCAAATGATGGAATACATCAATAAAGATATAAATATAATTATTGAGTTTGGCAATTATACGTCAACATTTTGCTATTTGTTGATTGCCAATATTATCACGCGTAGAATTCATTCAGAATATATTACGCGTACAGAAAATTTTTTGGGTTCACAAAAAACCGAAGACAAGCCAAATCAGCTGATGATCACCATTGAAGAAGCTCATAAATTCCTAAATCCACAAGCAGCACGGCAAACCATTTTTGGCACTATTGCGCGAGAAATGAGAAAATATTACGTTTCATTGCTCGTTGTTGACCAGCGACCATCCGGCATAGATCAAGAAATTATTTCACAAATTGGTACAAAGATTGTAGCGCAATTAAATGATGAAAAAGATATTCAGGCAGTCTTGACTGGCGTCAATAATGCCAACAACTTAAAATCAATTCTAGCTTCTCTTGATACCAAAAAGCAGGCACTATTGATGGGACATGCATTAACAATGCCCGTCGTTATTCAAACACGAGAATACGATGAGCAATTTTATCATGCAATGAGCCCACAAGTAACTGCTAAAAAAATTGACGAATTAGTACAGGAAATCTTTTAAATACTACTCCGGCCAACCTGATTCATCACACATATGCGCTTCAATATCATGGTGACATTTGGCACATTTATTATCACTATCTTTTGCCGCGTTATTACCTTTTTCGTCTACAAATATATCTTTGCCGTTCTCATCAAAGGTATAGCTATTTTCACAGTGCTTATCTGGTGGCATACAACACCACGCATTGACTAAAGCAGGGACAACAGCTAAAAATAACAATGTGCTTAGAAGCCATTTTTGATACTTTTTCATAATACTCTCTCCTTTAGAAAGGTTATCTATTTCTATTTATTATAATTTTATAAAAAATACCTTATTTTAAACAATAATTTACCATAAGAGCTCTTGAATATATTGATTGACAGCGCTCCATTATCTTCCTACACTGAGTTTCAATTAATAGTAAAATATAATTATATTTATAGCTTTAGCAGGGTTATGTCTATAATTTTGATAGATTAGATGATAATCAATCAATCTTTTTATGTATAGGGAATTATTTATGAAAAATTCTTATTTTAAAGTTTTTGGACTTGGTCTTGTTCTATTGATAG
The DNA here is from genome assembly GCA_020431705.1 of Candidatus Dependentiae bacterium. Taxonomy (NCBI): domain Bacteria; species Candidatus Babelota bacterium. Next base: position 20,485 of record JAGQHQ010000016.1, on the reverse strand, counting down.
CTACCAGCAACAGTACGGTACTTGCAAATACCCTAGAAGAAATAGCCGGAGAAAACATTCCTGGCTATGTTAACACTAAAATTGACGATCTTTTCTCCTATCATAAAAGAAATAACAGTAGTGTGACAGAAGCAAAAGAAAGAGTTATTCGCAACTTAAGAGATACTGATTGTGCGGGCTGCACATTTATACGCACCAATGTTTCCCTCAATAATTGTTGGTATCGCAATACAAAAGCTGATGTTCGAGTCTGCACAAAAGCTGGAATCAGATTAATGATAAAAAAAGAAATTATTAAACAAATTGAAGCAGATGCATGGAGTCATGCAGCTAAGTTATCTATTGATAGCGGCACAGCTTCTATAATAGCTAAAAATATTGCAAAGGAAGCTCAAAGCTTGCTTAATAGTGCGCACGGAGATGGAATTCTTGACGAATTTGTCGGACAAACATTAGCAAACAAAGTTACTCGTTACTATAGCAACACACAACGCTTATCAACAGAGAAAATTGAAAAAAATAATGAGGAAAAAATTAAGGAGCTTGCAGATCATTACTTCTATGGCAGCAATGAAATTGGCAATATAAGCGCAATAATAAATAAAGCAAAAGAAAGAGCCGGATCTCAAAATCTCGATGATACTCAAATCAACAATTTATTTTTAGATGCATTCCAAGAATTCACTATTTCAACTACCCGCAATAAATCTAAATCTTCATATACCCCGATGCGAACAGATAAAATTGTGGAGAGAATGAGAACTCAAGTTGGAAGACGTACTGATAGACTAAGAAAAAGTTCTGCTTTTTCTCACAAAACAAAAGGACAGCTCAAAGACTACATTGGCCAAAAGCTTGAAGGTGAAATTGAATCAATTAATAGGGACTTAGGACGATAATAAGGCAATAGACATTAGTTTTGCACCCGACCGCAATAAACGGTCGGGCTCTTATATTAATACCAGTTTATCTTGACGCTTTAAAATAAAGCAATTACCCTGTATTCAAAGGCATAAATCAAAAGTTAACGACAACTTTTTCATTGAATGAATCATGATAAAAAAAATAACTCTTATTGTTGTACTTATTATTGCAAGCATCATGCTATTATGGCATATTGCACAAAAAAAGCATACTGTCACAAAAAGGGATAAAGAATTTATCATAGTTGGGACAAACGCCGAATATCCACCGTTTTCTTTTATGAAAAATGATACTATTGTTGGCTTTGATATAGATATAGCACAAGAGGTAGCAAATCGCCTTAATAAAAAAATGATCTTACGAGATATGCCATTTGATACATTAATTCCTGAAGCACAAATTGGTAGTATCCAGTTAATTGCTGCTGGCATAACAACTACTAAAGAACGTGAAAAAAATTTGTTATTTACTAAGCCATATATTTCTGGAGATCCGCTTATTATCATAAGCATGAAAAGTGACAATCAACATATCAAAAGTATTAATGATCTAGTAGGTAAAAAGGTTGTAGTCAATGAAGGATTTATTGCAGATTTTTATATGTCAGAAAAAAAAGGTATTGAGCTCATTCGTTTAGGCACGCTATCCGAAGGATTTTTAGCTCTTAAAGCTGGACAAGTTGATGCTTTTGTAACAGCACGCAATAGTGCACAACCATTTTTTGAAAAACAAGGAGTAGATAGTTTTAATATCGTACCTGTTGAGGGAACAAGTGATAGCTACTCGCTTGGTATTTCAAAAAAACACCCTCAACTATTAGAACAGGTGCAAAAGGCATTACATTCTATGGAAACTGATAATACCATTGATACATTAAAGAAAAAATGGAATATCCAGTAAATGATTGATATAGAATTAATAATAAATTCATTACCACTGCTCCTGCGCGGTTCGCAGGTCACCTTACAAATTTCTGTTATAGGCTGTTTTTCCGGAATATTTTTTGGCACTATCTTAGGTTTACTTCAATCAGGTAAAAATAAAATTATAAGATCTTTAGTAGCATTGTATGCAACGATTATTCGTGGTACACCAATGTTAATTCAAATCGCATTCGCTGCATATGTATTACCAGAACTTGGGTTAAAGTTACCACTGTTCTGGTCAGCTGTTTTGGCAATCAGTTTAAACAGTGCTGCGTATGTTAGCCAAATCATTCGTTCTGGCATTAGCTCTGTCAGTAGTGGGCAATTAGAAGCAGCCCGAACACTTGGAATGAGTAACATGCAAATTACTCGTTATATTGTATTACCGCAGGCATTTCGTGTTGTGTTGCCCGCACTTGGTAACGAATTTATTACACTAGTAAAGGATTCAAGTTTGGCCTCAACTATTGGTGTAGTAGAACTAACAAAAGAAGCATGGTTCATAAGAAGCCGAACTTTTGATGCTTTGAGTATATACTGTGCTGTTGCGATCATTTATTTAGTTATGACGACAACTCTTTCTATTATTATTGCACAATTAGAAAAAAAAATGAGTCGCCATGTTAAAACTTGAAAATATTAAAAAAACATTTGGTAACAAAAAAGTCATTGATAGCATCTCATTTTCAGTAAAAAAAGGTGAAATTGCTATGCTTATTGGTGGGTCTGGTGTTGGTAAGTCAACGTTGTTACGTATTTTAAATAATTTAGAAACACTAAATGGCGGTACAGTTACACTGGACAATAAACCCCTTGATTTAAAACAAGTGAGTAAAAACCATACTATCGGCATGGTATTTCAAGGTTTTAATTTGTTTGATCACATAACGGTGGAACAAAATATCACACTACCACTTCAAACAGTATTTGATACATCAAGAAAAGAAGCACATGCTATTGCACACAATCTACTTGCACATTACGGACTTGAAGATAAAAAAAATACATATCCGCAAAATCTTTCTGGCGGACAAAAACAGCGTCTTGCTATTGCACGTTCACTTGCAATGAAACCCAAAATTATTTGTTTAGATGAGCCCACATCAGCACTTGACCCACTTTTAACAACGCATGTTGCCAACAATATTCAAGAACTTGCAAAACAAGGTTATATTGTACTTGTTGCATCACATGATACTGAACTGCTTAAAAAATTAGACTGTACTATTTATTTAATAGAAGCAGGACGCATTATTGAAACAGCAACATCGGCAGAGATCAAAAAGAATCCACAACAATTTCCAAAACTTACTTCGTTCATTGCCGGCTCAATATAATCTCGCTCTCTAATGTTATACATCATCTTACATCTTTAATTTTTTATTGATGGAAATATATATGATGTATACACTTAACATCTTAATACTGTACAGATAGTTTAAAAGCAAAATAATGTTAACAACATAAAGGAATAACAATGTTTTCATCTTGCAGGATATTTTTCTCAATAACAATCAGTGCTTTTTTTATACATTGTCCACTTTTTACGATGGAAAACAAAAAAAACACCGAAATGGTAGAGTTTATACATAATGGCTTCCAATTCAATCCTATTGGTTATATATCAACTCAAGTACTTTCATGGGTGGAACAAGCTGCCGGAAAGAATATTAATAACAAGCAAAAAAATGCTAAAAAAAGAACGGTATCAAAATCTTATTTAGCCGATTGTGTACAAACAGTCATTCAAAATGGTGGGACAATAAAGCCGTGGATACTTCCCGGCAACACTCAATTAATTACAAAAGATGGGGATTGGCAACATATTGATGGACCAATTTATGAGGCGTACAAAAATAAATATATAAACCAAACAGCTCAACAAAGTATAAATACACAAAATAAATAAAGATATGCTAAAACAGTAAAAAAATTACAAAATAATGTGTTATAAGGAAGATATTGTAGTAAGCATGCTTTCCGCATCAATAAGCATTCTTAATCAATTTTTAGAAGGAAAAGTTTATGAAGAAACAGTTGTTATCTTTATTGTTATTGTTATGTTGTTCAATATCGCTATATGCGCATAAACAACATATGTTGCAAAAAATTACCAATCATAATATACAGTTTATTCGCTGCTTTTTTACTGATCTAGTTGCACACCTCAAAGAAATAATGATTCCGGCACAGCATATTGAGAATGCAATTGATGAGGGTTTATATTTTGACGGTTCATCAATTCCAGGTTTTACTAATATTTATGAAAGTGATATGCATTTAACACTTGACACAAATACCTTCAGATCTGTTCCCACGTGTGATGGTAATGTTGGTGTTGTTATATGTGATAATGGCTATGGTCCTGGCAAACCATACGATGCCTGCCCTCGCAATGTTCTCAAACAAACAATGCAAAAAGCAGCACATTTAGGATATGGTCTATATGTTGGGCTTGAAATAGAATTCTTTTTATTTGATAACAATACAAAAGCAACATGTGACACCCTAGGCTATTGCGATAGAGAACCATGCCCATTGCGTGCTGCTCAAAAAAGAAGCCTTTTACAAACACTGCAACAGTATGGTGTTGATGCAGTAAAATTACACCACGAAGTTGCATCAGGCCAACATGAAATAGTAATCAATCATCATAATCCGCTCGTAGTTGCAGATCAAATTATTTTAGCCAAACATGCAATTAGAGAGTGGGCATCACAAAATAATCTCGACGCAACCTTTATGCCAAAACCAATCTTTGGACAAAATGGAAGTGGAATGCACATTCACTTTAGTCTGTGCGACATAAACACTGGTACAAATCTCTTTTACGATCCATATAACTCTTGCGGCCTTTCACAAACAGCGTATCAGTTTATAGCAGGCGTTTTAAAACATATTCGCGAATTAGATGCGATATTCAATTCTACTATAAACTCGTTCAAACGCTTGGTGCCAGGCTATGAAGCACCAACTTATGTATGCTGGGCAAATAAAAACAGAAGTGCACTTATTCGTATTCCTGAATTTGATCATGATTGCGGAGCCGCTGCACGAGCTGAGTTGCGTTGTCCCGATGCATTGTGTAATCCATACCTCGCATTTACCGCATTGTTAGAAGCAGGACTTGCGGGAATACAATATCAAGAAATAATACCTGATGCTATAGAACAAAACTTGTATAGGTTATCTCCTGATGAAATTTGTACGTACGGTATACAAACACTACCAACTTCATTGCAACATGCGCTTGACCTATTTGAAGCAAGCACATTTGTACAAGCTATATTCAGTCAACGTTTGCGTTCAGAATTTTTAAAAGCAAAAAATAATGAAATTAGTTTGTTCAATAGGATTGTTACCGATTGGGAATTAAAACGCTATCATCATAGCTAAAAATTTTCTTGACAACAAGGTAGCTGATTGTTACGATCTTCCCAAGTTTGTCCAGAAAATTTTAAAGTGTCCCTAAACGAACAATACGTCTAAGTATTGTTCACCCCCCTAACCCTTCAGCTTGTTCTAAGTTGAAGGGCATTTTATTTTTATCGTTTCTCTACTAAAAAATAGAGCAAAAATAAAAAAATATTTAGTTAAGTAATATTTTATTGTTCGCTTATCTGATAATAGGAAAGCTTACACGAAAGATTCCACGCACCTTCGCTCGATTGAGTCAGTGAAAAATTATCACATGTGCACAGTTGTAATGATTTCTCAAGTACATTAAAGAACGAAATAATCTTCTCCATATTTCCGCTACTGTTACATAGTATTTCTTGTTGCGTATACCAATCTTTTTTTGTTTTTGCTTGTGCTTTACATGTATTAAGTTTTGAGCCCGCTTTATGTATACAACGAGTAATATAAAAAACAGGACACATATTTGTATCATTATATTTTGGTTGATTAGATCGATATGCATTAAGCGTTACATGCAATTGACTCACACGATGTTGCAGCTCTTTACACTCTGCTGTGGCGTACTCTAGCTGATCGTATTGTGTGCTCATTAAACGACACTGGCTACTAACACAATTAATACGCGCATCTAATGGAAAATACAAAAAAAATAACCAGAACCAAACAATGCCACAAAGAAAAAATCCAGTAAGTATATAACGACTTACTGGATTTAATTGTACCGCTAAAGAATATATTTTACTGTCCAACGGTTTAAAATACATCGTTTACTCCGCTAAAAATTTGCTTTCGTCCATTGCATAGGATCAATAGCAATGTTGTTTAGTCGCATTTCCCAATGTAAGTGATATCCTTGCGCATAACCAGTTTTGCCCATTGTGCCAACAGGATTACCCTTTGCAACTTTTTGACCAACTTCAATATCGGCAAAATCTTCCAAATGGCAAAACATAGAAAGTATACCCATACCATGATCAACAACAACAGTATTACCTGTCATAGCATAGCGATCTTTAATTACCACAATACCATTTTGCGTTGACCATACAACACTTTTTGGTAAATTAATTACATCAAGCGCTTTATGCGCATAACGCCCTTTTTCTTGGGTAGTACGTACTGTACCAAAATCACACGTAACACGCTTGACTTCAAGTGGTGTACAAAAAGCACCACGCCATAGTTTTTCTTTTGGTGATTTTTTTGTCAATTCAGCTATTTGCTCTTCAAGCTGAGAGTTTGGCAAACCAACTTCTTTTTCTTTTTCTACTTGTTTTGAATCAACATGCAAATGTTGTGTTTTAAATGGAAATGGCATAATGTGAAATTTACTATCTAGATTCAAAACATTACCAACACGGTCAGTAATAACTGCAGAAAGAAGATACTCATTGGGCATCTCTTCACATGCAATCGGTATAAAACATTCATATACTGACGAATTTTTTGATTCTGGGATACAATCATACGTATGCGCAAGCACCTGAATTTCTGCTTTTTTAATTGGCTTGTTTACTTGAAATTGCACATGCAATGTACGTCCTTGAAATACTTTGTGTTGCATATCTTGTTTTATAAATGCTGCCTGCAACGGTACATTATCTACCTCAAAGTTTCGTTCAATAGCCGTTACGTTTTTATTAAACGTTTTATCTGTCAGTGTAGCTTTTAACATATGTTTGCCATTGGCAAGCGTTTTTGTAGGAATAGTAAATGGATATGCATTCACATTGGCAGCTAATTTAAAACTAGTAATCAATGGCTTTTCATCAAGCCACACAGCAAGGTTGCCACTTTTATCGCTAGAAACTTTACACTCAATATCTCCAGCGTAAGATTTGTTATTTTCTATGCCATAAATCATAATAAACGGTTTTGTACTATCAAAAAAAAATGTATAACCAATTTTGCCAAGCAAGCCACAGACACCTAACACGATAATTAAAACAACATACTTGAGGCTCATTTTCATTAATTTCCTTTGTTACTTACACGTTTTTCTATTATCTATAATATAGTTGTTTTGAAAATCAACAACAAGTTATTTATACATGTATTGCATTACCCTAAGATTATCCCAGAGATAAAAAAAAGAAGCGGGTTTAAGCCGCTTCTTTAATATAAAAACTATAATGTTTAATAAATTAGCGCCCTACAACACCATTCAATTGCTGTGCCAAAATTGCATTGGCAATGTTATGTGTGCTGATACCATCTTCTAATTTAAATGGGCGAATAATAGAACCATCTGCCTGAGCAAACGCCTCCATCTTCATATTTTTGCATATACCACTGCTCATTTTTTCAAGATCTGTTACCGATGAAAAGTGAGTTGCAAACATAAATGAACAATTATTTTTAGTAAGTAGTTTCTGTACAAACTCTATTGCCGCCTGTTTACCCTTATTTGCTGATGTTCCTGTAAATAACTCATCAATACCAACAAAAACAAGTTTATTATCTACAGCTGATTGCTCAACAATCTGGGCAATAGATTTTGCACGGTTTACCTCAGATTGGAATAAAGAAATACCTGCTGCAGTATTATCGCTAATATTCAAAGAGCTCACGATATAATCACACGGAACAATCACTGCTTTTTTAGCAGCAACAATACCGCACGTTTGCGCAAGTAATAAATTAATAAATATAGCTTTTAGTAATGTTGATTTACCACCCGTATTAGAGCCAGTCAATACAACGCCACGCGGCAACGTAGCACCATCTAAAATAATTGTATTGGTAACAACTTTATCTGTATCAACAAATGGATTCCAAAACTCTTTTAGTTGTATGTACGGAGTTTTTCCCTTTTTATACTCAACAAAAGAATAAGATACTTTTCTATGTTGAGATTCTTTATAAATCTTAGCTATAGAAAAACATGCATCTAACTCTCCAATGACTTGTAGCGCTTTAATAAATTCATTCTTTACTTGTTTGAATAAAGTATGCGCTGCTAAAACACGCCCAGAACGAGAAAAAAATGATGCCTTATCCTTAAAGGTATTTGTCTGCAATAATTCAATCACAGTTTTGCATTCTGCCGATTTTATACTATTTGCATCAAATAAATCATACGCACAAGACAGGGATAATAATCCATGAAATACTTCCTTATAGTTTCCGGCTAATTCTCCAATCTCTTTTATAATGCTCGTTATTGTTGCAACATCAATAAGTCTAGTATGCAAATAATTAATTATATTTTGATTTTCACCCGCCTCAGACAGTGTAGTTTTAGCCGAATATACATAACCACCAATCATCAAAGTTTTAATAATCGCCCAAATACCCAACCCTATATAGCTAATTTTTTTAAATTCTGCTTCTGAATATGGGCAATCGAGACCATACATTGAATACTCATTAGAAATCTTCTTGTATTTCTCTCCTGACCTTATCATTTTATAGTCATCATATATAGGTTTTGGACTAAAAAAACTAATAACACCTTCCGATGTATTTTTAAGTACTTGCCCAACATCAATTTTTTTTGTCATCGTATACTGTTGTCCACAATCAGAAACTGCCATCAAAATTGCTGGAAAAGAAAGCTTCAATCCAGTTACAAGGTTATTTAATCGAGTACCAACCTCGAGCGCAATAGCACTTTTGTTCAACATATTTGGCAATCGGTTATTCCAATATACTTTATTAACCAATTTAGTAACTTCTGAATCTTCTTTTTGCCAGTATGAAAAAAAGCCATCTTCTGCCGCACGGACTTTTTGTAACACATTATGTACAGTAATAAAAAAATCAGTATCTTTTACCATTTTTTTAATAAGCATTTGTCGAGAATGCAATTGATCAATATTAGCAGATGGTTGTGCAAGCATATTGACCAAACCAGCTTTACCAAATACTGTAGTTGTACGATCCATTATCTTGTGTAATGAACAGCTTGGATCAGATGAATGACCATAAAAAACATTAAGATCCATCAAAAGATCTTCTGTTACTGAATCAACAGCAACCTGAGAATCATTATCAGAAAGCTGCTGTAGCAAAATGGTCAGTTTTTCTTGATCCTTCATAAATATCTTTTTCAAACTTACTTTTGTTTTGTCATCAGCAGACAAGGATTTTTTATTCGGAACTAAGACTTGCAACGAACGCAAATATTGCTGCCCTGCGACATCATATACCCCTCTGTTTTCTGACGCATACAAACATGGCTGTAGGGCAAGCTGCACAAGAAATATTACAAATATAAAATTGAAAAAAAATAAACGCGTCTTCTTCATGTAAAAATTCCTTAATAGCTATATAGCTCTTTTCTATTTATTAAAAATACAAGTCGCTAAAATTATTAAAAATACAAGTCACTAAAAAGCTTACGCTATATTAAAAATAAAGCAATTTTTGACGCAAAAGATAAGGGACAGATAGAAATATCTGTGGTATAATAAGGCATGTGGGAAATGCGCTTACCAAGATTATATACATTGAGATGAGGGTATATCAAATGAAAAAAACAAAAAAAGTGCACTCAATACTACCTTCATTTATCAAAAAGACAGCTGATAGCACAATAGAAAAAGTATTACCCAATGCACCAGGTGTGTACCTCTTCAAAAATAATAACAACCAAGTTATTTATATTGGCAAAGCAAACTCAATCAGAAAAAGAGTACACTCGTATTTTAATAAAAAACATGATGATTGGAAGATTAATACGATAATGCATGATTATGCCGCTCTTGAATATATACTCACAAATAATGAAATTGAGGCATTACTTCTTGAAGCACAGTTGATCCGTCAGCATCAGCCAAAATGCAATACGCTTTTAAAAGACGGACAACCATTTTTGTATATTTTATTTACAAAAAACAACATGGAGCTTGTGCGAAATAAGAAGAAAAAGGGAAAATACATCGGACCATTTTTACATAAAAAATCAACACGACGCGCATTCAAATTTTTAACTGAAACGTTCAAACTTAATGTGTGTAATAAGCATATTGAAAATGGCTGCCTTGATTATCACATTGGTAACTGTGCCGGTAGCTGCAAAAAAAATTTTGATATCAATGGTTATAATATTCGATTGAACCTTGCCTATCAAACAATTAAACAAAATAAAAAGTCATTTATTAGATCAATCAACAAAGAAATTCAGAATTACAACACTTATTTTGAATTTGAAAAAGCAAAACACCTATATGGATATATACAAAATATTGATATTATTTTTGATACACTTAAAACAAAATTCTCTGAACGCAAATTTGAAGATCAGATTTTTGCAGCTACTGCACCCACAGCCCTCGTACAAAGCAGAAAGAAACTTGCACAAGACTTGCAGCAGTTTTTAAATTTAAATATGCCAGTACACTCAATTGATTGTTTTGATATTTCGCATTTTCAAAGTAGCTTTATTGTCGGCTCATGTATACGCTTTACTGATGGCATGCCAGATAAAAATAAATTCAGGCGATTTAAAATCAATAGCTTAATGCAACAAAACGATTATGCTGCGCTGCAAGAAATTGTCTGCCGTCGTTACCGACACGGTGATTTTCCCAGTCTTATTTTAATTGACGGCGGCAAAGGGCAACTTAATATAGTTGCACCTCTTGTCGGCAATACCCCATGCATCAGCTTAGCAAAGCCCAATTCCCATAAGCATACTGTTGACCGTATTTTTTTAAGCGATACAAAAAAATCAATTCCATTAGACCTACATACAAATATAGGTAAAGCATTGATTGCATTGCGAGATTATGCACACCATTTTGCTATAACGTATCATAGATATAGAAGAGGTAAGCAGCTGTAAAAAAAAATTAAACCTCTTGCGTTCCCTAATACACATGGCAAACTACTAATCATATATAGACACCAATGGGGAGGCATATGATGAATACACAACAATTTACAAATGCAACACAAGAATTATTAAACAATGCAGCACGCATTGCTAAACAGCAAAACAACCCAACACTTGAACCAATACACACGTTACATGCTGGGCTTGAACATCAATTTTATCAATCATTTTTTAAGCATATAAATATATCAACTTCGGAATTAAAAAAAATCATACAGCAAGAGGTTGGTCGGTTACCCACAGCTCAAGACACACAGCTAGGCATTGGTAATTCAATGGAACAATTTTTGAAAACCTGTACAAACGAAGCTGATGAATTAGGCGACACATTTATTAGCCTTGAACATATATTGCTTGGTTGGGTAACATCAGATTACATACCACACGCGATCAAAATATTTTTCAATGCTAATAACATCACGAAACAAATTGTTGTGAATTATATGAATGAACTCAGACAAAATAAAAAAGCTACAAGTAAAAATGCCGAAGAAACCTATCAAATATTGCAAAAATATTGCATCAACATAACCGAGCACGCGCAAAATGGCAAACTTGATCCCGTTATTGGTCGGCATGAAGAAATACGACGCGTTATACAAATACTCTCGCGCAGAACAAAAAACAATCCAGTGCTAATTGGCCAACCTGGTGTTGGTAAAACTGCTATTGTAGAAGGTATTGCACAACGCATTATCAATAACGATGTACCAGAAAATTTACATGGCAAAACAATTTATGCATTAGACCTTGGCCTGTTGTTGGCAGGTACCAAATATCAAGGTGAATTCGAAGAGCGCATTAAAAATATTTTAAAAGAAATCGAAGAGCATCAAGATCGTATTATTTTGTTTATCGATGAGTTACATATGCTAGTGGGCGCCGGATCTACTGGCGGCGGTATGGATGCATCGAATTTATTAAAACCAGCACTTGCACGCGGTATATTGCATTGCATTGGCGCAACAACTCTTGCTGAGTATAAAAAATATATAGAAAAAGATGCAGCGCTTGAACGACGCTTTCAACGAGTATTAGTAGAAGAACCTTCAGTGCCAGATGCTATTTCTATTTTGCGTGGTTTAAAAGAACGTTATGAATTGCACCATGGCGTACGCATAAAAGATCAAGCATTGGTATCAGCGGTTGAACTATCTGCAAAAAATATTCCTGGTAGATTTTTGCCAGATAAAGCGATCGATTTGGTGGATGAAGCCGCAGCAAAAGTACAAATGTCTATAAACTCACAACCAGAAGAGTTGGATAAAATCGAACGCCATATTACACAACTAGAGATAGAAAAAGTTGCACTTACAAAAGAAAAAGATAACCAAACAGCACAGCAAAGACTCAAAAATTTGGAAAGAGAGTTAAGCAATTATAAACAAGAACAACAACAACTACGCCAACAATGGGAAGCAGAAAAAAAACCTCTTGAAGTTATTGGAAAACTCAAGGAACAAATTGAGCAGGCAACACAACAGTTCGAGCAGGCACAACGAGCTGGTGATTACGCAAAAGCATCAGAAATAAAATACGGCAAAATTGCCGAACTTGAAAAAAAACTCATACATGAACAAGAGCAACTTAAACAACTTGATACACATCTGATTAAACAAGAAGTTGACGAGCACGATATTGCAGCCGTTCTTGCACAATGGACAAAGATTCCTGCACGCAAATTAGAGCAAACAGAAACACAAAAACTTCTTGAAATGAAAAAAGCCCTAGGTCAACGCGTTATTGGTCAAGATGAAGCACTTGCACAGGTAACTAATGCTATACAAATGCATCGTGCTGGTTTGACAGATCAAAATAGACCTATTGGATCATTTTTATTTTTGGGGCCAACTGGAGTGGGTAAAACAGAAATTGCCAAAACACTTGCTGACTTCTTATTTAATGATGCAAACAAACTTATTCGTATCGATATGTCTGAATATATGGAAAAACATGCAGTAGCTCGTTTAATTGGCGCTCCTCCTGGCTATGTTGGATATGAAGAAGGTGGCCAATTGACCGAGCAAGTTCGTCGACAACCATACAGTGTTATTTTGTTTGATGAAATAGAAAAGGCACATCCAGATGTTTTTAATATATTTTTACAAATTCTTGATGAAGGACATTTAACTGACGCACAAGGCAATACTGTTTCCTTTAAAAACTGCATTATTATTATGACATCAAACATTGGATCCGATATTCTCCTAAGCACTGATGAATTAAGCGATACCGTCAAAGAAGGAATAAAAGAGCTATTACACAAAACATTCCGCCCAGAATTTTTAAACAGAATTGATGCAATTACCTTCTTTAGAAAATTGTCACAAGAAAATATACAGCAGATCGCTAAAGTAAAAATACAAGAATTAATCACACGATTAGCACAAAAACATGTTACACTCTCTATAACAACTAGTGCTCTCAAAGAAGTTGCTATACGTGGTTACAATCCCGAATTTGGTGCACGTCCACTTACCCGTTCCATCCAACAATATATTATGCAACCACTTGCACATGAGCGACTTAAAAATCCCGAGGCAAAGAGCCTAACTATTGACTATAAGGGAAGTAATTTTATAGTTTCATAGTAAAATTAGTAAGTTACTTTTTTAGGGCAGGGGGAAACCATGAAACAACAAATTTCAAAATCAGATCGTATTTTGGCAATGATTACTCATCTTACCTCACTTGTAGGCAGCTTTATTATACCGCTCATTATTTTTCTGCTTAAAAAAGATGAGTCTCGATTTATTGACTGTAACAGCAGAGAAGTTATCAATGCGCATATCAATGCAATTGTACTGTGTATAGGCTTCTTATCTATAAGTATACTTATGGTTGGCACTCAAGCTGGACCAATTAGTGGATTTTTAGCATTAGGATTTATCGTAATGCTGCCAGTTATTGCTTTTGTATACACCGTTTCATTTATCGTTGGCGCAATAAAAGCATATAATGGTAAATGCTTCAGATATCCAGTAGTTTTTAAACTTTTAGTTAAACGAGATCATCATTAATGCACAAATATATTTATGCCAGCAACTGGAAGATGCAATTCTCTTTTAATCAAGCGCTTGCATACGCGCAAAGCAATAAAAAACATTTTATACAGCTTGCACAGCAAAAAAATACAGAAATAATTGTGTGTCCATCCTTTGATGCACTCGCACCAATAACACAACTTTTTAAAGCTTCTAATGTTTATGTTGGTGCACAAAATTGCGCAGCGCACCAAAAGGGCGCATATACCGGAGAGATTTGCCCACAATCTATCCGAGAATGCGGCGCACACTATTGCATTGTTGGCCATAGCGAACGCAGACAGCACTTTGGCGAAACTAATGAGGTTGTTGCACAAAAAATGGAGTTATTACTCCAGAATAATGTTATACCAATCGTATGTATTGGCGAAACCGGGCAAGAGTATACAGATAAAAAAACGTATAATATTTTGCAAAAACAGCTACTCGCTATTTTTAATTCAGCTAAAAACAAAAAAATATATATCGCTTATGAACCACTGTGGGCAATCGGCACTGGCATTGCAGCAAAGTCAGACTACCTGCAAAATATTTTTACTTGGCTGCAAACATACTGCTCAAAAGTACTTTGCAGCGATGGATATAAACTATTATATGGTGGCAGTGTTAACGACAATAATGCTCAAGATCTTAAAAAAATTACATGCTTAGATGGATTTTTAATTGGTGGGGCAAGTTTGGATTTCCAAAAATTTCAAAATATAGTAGTATCATAAAATGTAAAATATTTGCTCTAGATACCATTTTTTGGAGATTTTTATGTTATACGGATTTTTAGTAACGGGATTTATTGTTGTCTGTTTTTTACTTATTTCGGTAGTATTAATTCAACAAAGTAAAGGCGGTATGGGCCTAGGAGGCATGGGTGGGCAAGCGCAAATGCTTTTTGGTGGCTCTGGTGGCCAAGATTTATTACAAAAAATTACGTGGGTTTTGGTTGTTATTTTTATGAGCGGTTCATTGATTTTAGCACTTATGCGTTCGGCGCAACGCGATTCTTATCGTTATGTTACTCGTGCACGACCAATACAACAAATGCCCGCACCTCAGCCGGGAATACCAGCATCTGCAACTAAGTAATTTTAAATTATAAAAATTGTTTTATAAAAAAAGCGAATCATCATTGGTTCGCTTTTCTATTATTGCACCTGTCTTACTATCATATCTACTGCGGTATCTGACCTACATAGATTGAGCAAAAACTGTTTAACCAAAGAAAAAGATCAATAATCGTCGATACATTGACAAAAAAAACAAATAACGCAATGCTCAACACCAGGTAATACCTTATTAAGAAAGCTTATTATATGTTATTGGCCAATTATGTCACAAATTTTTTAGATGCGATCGGTAGATATACACTCGATATTTGTGAACACACTGGAAGTTTTTTTATTTTCCTCTTCAACACAGTTCGCACACTACTTACAACCAAACTAAAAATTCATAAAACATTCCAGCAAATGGAGCGAATAGGAGTAAACTCGTTTAATATCGTTGTGTTGACCGGTTCATTCTCTGGTATGGTATTTGCATTGCAAAGCTATATTGGATTTCAACGTGTTGGTGGCGAACAATTTATTGGTGCCGTTGTTGCCCTTGGTATGATTCGAGAATTAGGACCGGTGTTAACCGGTTTAATGGTCACCGGCCGCGCATGCTCTGCGATTGCTGCAGAATTAGGCACCATGAGAATAACAGAGCAAATTGATGCGTTACGTACTTTACGAATAAATACTTTTCAGTATTTAGTTGTACCACGTATTTTGGCAGGTACAATCATCATGCCATTTCTAACATTATTTGCTATGTTGTGCGGTATTATTGGCGGATATGTTATTTGCGTACATGTTTTGCAATTAAGTGCTGAAGATTATATGAGTAACATGCGCACATACGTTGAGCTTGCCGATATTCGCGGCGGTTTAATAAAAGCCGGAGCATTTGGCTTAATTTTAAGCTGGGTCGGTTCATATAAAGGTTATCATACACATGGTGGTGCACGCGGTGTTGGAATCTCTACTACACAAAGTGTGGTTGTTAGTTCTATTTTAATTTTGATTACTAACTATTTCTTAACTAAATTTTTGGAACAGCTATGATCAAAATTATCAATTTAAAAAAACAGTTTGGCAACAAGTTAGTAACTAAGGGTGTCACGCTTGATATCCCTGAAGGGCAAATGACTTGTATTATTGGAAGATCTGGCGAAGGCAAATCAGTTTTACTCAAACAGGTTATAGGGCTCATGAAGCCAACATCAGGTCAAGTTATTGTAGATGGCGTTGATATTACACAACTAACGCAACGAGAACTAAATCAACAGTTTAAAAAATTTGGCTATGTATTTCAATTTGCAGCGCTGCTCGATTCACTCAATACATTTGAAAATATTGGTATTACATTATTAGAAAATGGTATGAAAAAAAAAGATGTATTACCAATCGTTAAAGAAAAACTCAAACTTGTTAATTTAGAAAAAGACACATTATATAAATATCCATCAGAACTTTCTGGCGGTATGAAAAAGCGCGTAGGCCTTGCACGTACACTAGTCACAAATCCAAAAATTATTTTATACGATGAACCTACAACAGGGCTTGATCCCATTACATCTCGTGTGATTCAAGAATTGATGTTTGATATGCAACAGCAATTACAAGTTACTTCAGTTGTTATTACTCATGATGTAAATTTTTTCAAATTTGCCGACAATGTTGCATTACTGCACGAAGGAAAAATAAAATATTTCGGATCGGCTAAAACTATTTGGGAAGAAACAAATCCATATATTCACCAATTTATCCGTGGTTTGCCAGAAGGCCCAATTCAAAACGAAATCGTACACACCAAAGATAAATTTTAACAAAAACTACTCGAAAATTTTCTGCATATTTTGCCAGCTAATAATATCGCTATGTGAAAGTGCTTGTGTAGTATCACCAGCATATACAACAAAATTTTTTTCTTTATTATTCGTTAACTTCTGCCAATATTCAATATTTTCAAAAAATCGATTGTTTGGTGTCCTACTCGATTTTATTTCAATGGGAACTAATCTGTTACCATCCTGGAGCAAACAATCAATCTCATGCCCTGCTTTGTCGCGCCAAAAATAAACTAGCGGCAATTGGCCATGGTTATGGTACCACTTTAACATATCTGAGATAACAAATGATTCAAAAATATTACCGCGAGTAGGGTGTATCGCTAGTTGTTCTTTTTTTATACGCAATAAATAGCAGATAAGACCACTATCATAAAAATACATTTTTGGACTTTTAACCAGTCGTTTACCAAAATTATTGTGATATGGCCTAAGTAAAAATAGCACATAGCTAGCCTCGAGTACAGAAATCCATCGTTTAACTGTTGAGTCACTCACACCGCATTCATTACCCAGAGAAGAAATATTGAGTAACTGCCCAACTCGTGCAGCACATAAAGAAATAAAAGTTTGAAAAGTTGTCAGGTCACCTACCTGTGCAAGCTGGCGAACATCACGTTCAATATATGTCTGCAAATAGTTTTTATAAAGCAAATCTGCCGGTATATTTTTTGCATACAATGCCGGATAACAACCATTATATAGCATCTGTTCAATGTCAGGCAATGCAATATTACTCTTTTTAAGTTCATTTGTTGAAAGCGGTAACAAGATATGAATAGAAACTCTGCCGGCCAAAGATTGGCTGATTTTCTCATTCATCAAAAAATTTTGTGAACCAGTCAAAATAAAATAGCCAGGCTTTTGTTGTGCATCAACAATTGTTTGAATATAAGAAAGTAATTCAGGCACATGCTGAAATTCATCAATGATGATGCCACTTTTTGTTGCATTGGCCAATAAAAATGTCCGTGGGTCTTTTTTTGCAGCAGTTCTTAAATATAAATCTTCAAGCGACACATAGGCGTGATTTTTAAATACAGATTGAGCAGTTGTTGTTTTACCAGATTGTCGCGGCCCAAGTATAGCAATTACTGAAAAATATTGAGCACCCTTTATAATATCTGCTTCTAATTGTCTCTTAATCATATGATTCCTTTATACTATCGAGTATATATGGACAAATCCTATATCAAAAGTCGAATTTGTCCAACGATTCTTAAAAAAAGAATCAAAAAACCTTATTCATAAAAAGAGATTTCGAATTTAAAATCCTTGAACATATTACTTCTTATTGTATTAAAATATTGATTTATCCGATCTAAAAAAAGATATAATCAAGCTGAATATAATTACTACTGTTAAATTTAAGGTAAAAAAAGGAAAAAAATGTGGGCTTTATTAGGGATAAGTTTTATTTTTAACGGCTTTATGCATACCAAGTGGGTAGAGATTACAGGAGCTGGAAATCAAAATATCGTTGATAGCTATAAATTTTATGTTAAAATTGGAAATATACAAAATATATGGGGCACAAAAGATAATGGAACTCCCTATAAGTAGTATGGTAGTAAATGGAAATTAAAAAATAATGATGGTACTTCAAGACAGCTTTTACGCTTAAGACAGATTGCACCAGCAGCAGACGGTACTGTATATGGCCTTGGTTAGCGAAAAAAACTAGCTGATTATAAATAAATTTTGTCAGTGGATAGAAGAATAATCAGAAATCTTTGTACAGCATACTTGGCTGAATACCACGATTATTTTGATATTTATTACTTACATAATGTGTATACGCACCTTCAATGGTGTGATAAAAAATTTGACAGATTGCTACAAATGGATAAATGCGAATTGGCTGAATACAAGAAATTTCTAATGTCCAAAAACCAGCAAACCCAACATCGCCAAAACCTGCAGTAATATGAATAAATAATCCAAGACGGCCAATTGAAGAACGGCCTTCAATCATAGGCACACAACCTTCAGTTTTTGTATACTCAACTGTACGCCCTAAATATAATGTACCCGGCTCAATAATCAATCCTTCTTCTGGTATTGCAATACGCTTGACCATATGATTTTTTTTCATATCAAGAATATGATCTTCATATACCACAAGCTCATTGTGTAAACGTAGATTATAACTATTTGGATTAAGTTGTAGTTCATTGAATGGCTCGATAATAATATCTTTGTGTAAACGCTCTTTTATTTGTTTTCCTGATAGAATCATACAAAGCCCTTCCAAAATTTTTAACAAGCCGAACCGATTGTCAGCCTATCACAACATTGATAAAATGTTTAAATTACAAAATAATTTTTTAAAAAAGTAATGAAAGCATCAGAAAGGAAAATAACATGCAAACAGAACAAAACAGACAAACAATCATAGATCAGGTAAAAGCAGAGAGTATTAGGTTTCATAGATTAAACGAAGAAGTCAGCAAAGTTATTGTCGGCAATCACGATATTATTGATTTTATTGTGATAGCAATTTTATGCAATGGACATATTTTATTAGAAGGTATACCCGGTGTCGCAAAAACGACAATGATAAAATCAGTAACTCGTGCACTAGGGCTTAGGTTTAATCGAATTCAGTTTACGCCAGATTTATTACCCGCAGATGTAATTGGAACCTTAATTTATAATCCAAAAACCCAAGAATTTGAAACAAAAAAAGGACCTATTTTTGCAAATTTAATATTAGCCGATGAAATTAATCGCTCACCAGCAAAGGTACAATCGGCATTATTAGAAGCAATGCAAGAACATCAAGTAACTATTGGATCTAATAGTTATAAACTTGATGAACCATTTTTAGTATTTGCAACGCAAAACCCAATCGAGCAAGAGGGTACCTATCAACTACCAGAAGCACAACTTGATCGTTTTATGTTTAAATTACATATCAAGTATCCAGATAAAACAGCAGAAAAAGAAATCTTACACCGCTCACTTGATGTAAATCAAATTATAAATGTACTCTCTAAACAAGATATTTTTGAAATGCAAGAGCTAGTTAAACAAGTTTATGTTGATGAAAAGATTGTTGACTATATCGTCAATATCATTTTTGCAACACGTGAGCCGCAAAAATATGGCCTTAATGATATTACATCATTCATTCAATATGGAGCCTCCCCACGCGCCACCCTTGCAATTCATAAAACTGCAAAAGCATATGCATTTATTAAAAAGCGTCACTTTGTAATACCCGATGATGTTAAAGCAGTAGCGCCTGCAATTTTACGCCATAGAATATTGTTAACGTATGAAGCTGAAGCACAAGAAGTTACAAGTGACCAAATTATTAGTACAATTTTAAATACGATTCCTACACCATAATAAAACACATCAATCACTTGCTCATATTTTTTTATAAGGTAAAGTTGAAACAAAAAAAATACCCTGCAGATTGCAGGGTATTTTTTTTGTT
>JAGQHQ010000015.1 GCA_020431705.1 Candidatus Dependentiae bacterium | reverse complement strand
TAACATCTTTTTATCAGCGAGATTTTCCTTTTTTTACAAAATTATTTCAAGATTTTAATTTTGGGATAGGTTCATAGTAAAAAAAATAATGTTGTATCACTGAGTAGAGAGAATAAATATAAGCGTAAATATGAAAATAGCTATTCAATAAACGATGAGGATGAAGATAAAAAAGCGCTAGCAGTGGGTATTATTAATTTTATTGTTGAAGAAATATTTCTGGATAAGAATAATTAAAAATCAATGGGTTAAAAATATCTTACTGTATGTGGATAAAATGATAAAAAAACCCGGAAATTAATATTCCGGGTTTTTTAGTGTCAAATCAAAAATTTAAAATCTATTTATAGTTTTTTTATTCCTTTGTAGCGCCAGTACTCAGTTATAATAGCATCAGAACCGGTGATAACCACTAAGCCATGACGATCATCGACTGTTTTGCATGCCATTTCAAAGGCTTCTTTAAAATTACGTGCTGACTTTGCTTTGATTTTTGTAGACTTGATGTCATTGGTTATTTTTTCAACATCCCATGAATCATCCAATCGTTGACCAGGGATGCGTGCTACTGGGCAAATAATAGCTTGTCCTGACGTTTTTTTAAAGAAATAACGTAATGCCTTTAAAAATTCAGGAACATTCAATTGTGGATTATTACAGCCAATAATAAGCGTTAATCCTTTAAGTGTATGATTATAATGTAATAATCTAATACCGAGCAATAAATTTTTGAATGCATCTAAATTGTTCGCATTGTCTAACAAAATAGTTGGTTTTTCTTTATCAAGAAGTTGAAATCGGCCAGGCAACGTATTAAGTGCTTCTTTCCAGAATTGGTCAACCGTTTTTTTAGGATTTAATTCAGATTGGCGTTTTGCTTCAAGTGTTGGGCGACCGCGTTGACCTTTTTGTTTAGTTAATAATGAATCAGAAAGTACGATAGCATCTTTATTTGCAAACTCGTTTACATAAATATGCGCAATACGTTCTGCAAGTGCAGCGCAACGTCCATGAAGTTGTTCAAAAGGATAGGTGAGTGTGGCGAGTTTACGAATTGGCATCGCCCATGTTGCTTTTTTGGCTTTCACCATCTCAAGCATTGTTTGCAAGTGCAATTTACTTTGATCTGCAGATATTACATGTGTACCAGCCTGTACCAGACTAAATATTTTTTTGAGTTCAGCATTAACCTTTTTCTCATCATCAGTAGTAACGCGAGTAATAGCAGTAACTTTTGGTGAACAAATAGTTGTTGCTCGCCCGCATCCTTCGTGATTTGTTTCAAGTACTGCAACATCAACATTATTGTTGTTAAAGTATATGAGTGCCATCATCGTTAAAATTTCGAAAGAATTTGGATCAAGGCCAGTATGTTCAGCGGTGTTGATGACCTCATTAGCAATTTCTGTAAACGCTTTGTTTGCAATGATCTCGTTATTCAAAGAGATACGCTCATTGTAGGTTAAAACATGTGGTGTATAAAACGAACCAACTGTTAATCCTTCTTGGCGTAGCAATTGAGTAGTGAAATTGATTGTTAAACTTTTACCATTGGTACCAGCCACTAAAATAGTATTTAAATTTTTTGAAAGAGCGCCAAACGCTTGATCAAGCTTTTGCATGCAAGCAAGATTTGTATCGTTCGTATTTGTTTTCCAATTGCTATCCAGAAATTCAATAATTTCATTGTAGCTTCTTTGCTTACCGATACCTGTTCCAGTTTTTACCGGTTGTTTATTCGTTGCTTTCATGGTCCTTCTCCACGTCTGTTTTAGATTAATAGAGCCACCTAAACGTATTATGTTTTTTTATAATGATTTTCGATGATACTTTTGATAAAAAGTGACAAAAATATCAACGATACGTCAAAAATGCGTGACATCTTTATAATGATACGGTATTTTATAAAAATGTCAAACAAGAAATTATAAATCAAGTTGATGTTGTTTATTTACAAAAGAGAAAAATGCAAAGTAATAGTTTAAGTTGGTATGATAAAAATACTGTTCAAAAGGCATGTAAAGTGATTAATCAAAATGGTGTTGTTCTGAGTACAACTGATACAGTACTTGGTTTGTTGGCTACAACATCGGTTGAGGGTCGGAAGGTTATTGACAATATGAAAAGAAGATATGAAAAGCCATATTTAATTCTTGTCGATTCAGCAAAAAAAATTAATTCACTTGTTGATGTGCAATCAATGTTTCATATAGAAAAACTTATTGCGCATTGTTGGCCTGGTCCTGTTACATTAATTGTCAATGCACGTAAAGATGTTCCAGCGTACATGAAATCTAACCAGAATACGATTGCGTTGCGTGTTCCTGACCATAAACAGTTGTGCGAATTGCTTTTGTGCACCGGTCCACTATTTTCTACCAGTGCAAATAAAGCAGACCAGCCGGTGCCAGATACTATTAAAGAAGTTGATTCGGAAATTTTAGCCGCATGTGCACTTATTATTGGTTGTGCCTCCTCGTCCGTTAAAACTTTGAATGATGAAGCAATACAGTCTGTTTCTTCTACAATTTTAGATTGTACAACAAAAAACATTAGGATAGTTAGAGAGGGGGCGTACTGCATTAATAAATTAGAAACATTCTATGGAAAGCCATTTGTTAGACGAGTTTAATTTGTGCGTCATGCGCATCAATTAATCGAATCCAGTGGCTGCTTAGCGCGATATTGGCAATACCAAACAAAATACAGCCAATGCCGATAATTTTTTCATACAACTTACTTTGTTTCCTTCTAGCAAGCATATAAACACCACCAGCGCTGACAATACCTAAAGAGATGACCATTGCCAAAAGGCGGGGATCGTTATGATGAGAAAGTACTTTTTTTATAGTTGCACTCCAGCTGTTAGGTTTGTTGAACCAGGTAACAATGTGATCTTTCAAAGAAGTACTACTATTTTTTATTGCTTTGCCAGCAATTTTTAATGTTGCACCAGTAGCTTTAGTTGTTGTTTGAATATTTTCATGATTCCATATGCTTTGAATAAATAAAGTAACAGGTTTGAATACAACTTCTTTTAGTTGTCCTTTTATTTTTTTACACCCAGCAATAGTACTTTCTGGGTACAATGAAAAATTAGTGTAGATTTGTTTGGTATTACACACGATGACAAGAATAAGTGCCAACATAAGTTTTTTTTTGAATTTTTTCATGTAAAACACCCCTAGATTCTATAATAGAAATTATTCGCTCGTGTATTATACATGATAAAGGCATAAATATTTTTTGCAACAGCTCCATATGTGGACTAGTGTGCCATGAGCGTAATCCATATATCGTTAATCTGATCAATACTGAGGATATCCTTGAAAAAAGAAAGTGTTTGTAGTTTTTGAGTATCAACACAAAAATTTAAAGAATCTTTGTCGAACTTACCTGCTATGGGTGGACAGAAAGCAAACTCATTCGCGTGATGAGCAAGTACTCTCGGTTGATATAAATAATTGAGAAATTCATACACAAGCTCTTGATTAGTACTGGCTGCTGGAATCACGATTGATTCGATATTTAAAAAGCTACCTTCTTTAGGGATGATAAAGTCAATATGCGGTGCTTCTTTTGCTATTCGTAAGATATCTGCACTTTGTGCAACGGCTACTGGTGTAGCTTGTGAAAGGAGCAGTCCTTCGGCCATTTCATCTGTATATGTTGCAACATGTTCTTTTTGTTTGAGTAAAACTTCTTTAATTTTTTGTATATTATCGTTGTTGGTAAGTGCGTTAATCGAACCAAAAAGATATTGTGCTGTAATTAAAATAGCCTCTCGTGGATAGTTGGTCATGCCGATACGATCGGGTATTAAATTTGTGTCAAATAATAAAGCCCAGGTTGCTTCAGGTGTTTTACCATTAAAATATTCTTTATTAATACCAAGTCCGTATATACTCCAAAAATATGGAACGGAATAATCATTATTAAGGTCATAATAATGGCCAAGGAGTTCTGATCGTAGTGTGTTAAAAAAAGCTAGTTTACTTTTATCTAACTTCTTAAGTAGGTTGTGTTTAATAAGCCACGAAACTGCATAATCGGTTGGGATGACAATATCGTATCCCTGTCCACCAGTTGTTAGTAGTTTACTCAATAGTTCTTCATTACTTTCGTAATAATTAATGTATAGAGTGATGCCGGTTTTTTTTTCAAATTCTTGTAAATAATTTACATCCAAAATGCGTGGCCAGGTAAAAATAGTAATACTTTTTTGTGGGTATAGCATGGTAATAAATTGTGGTAGCTGTAGAAAAATTAACAGTGCAATGATCCAAAAAGATGCCATGCATATTCGTATTAAAATGATGCGATACCATGTGCGCGTCATTGTAGCATTCCTGTTTTTTTAGTTTGTAATAACGAAAGTATCAACACAATAACGCCACTTATACCAAGCAAGAGAGTAGAAAGTGCACTAACCACTGGTGTACTACCAGCACGAATCATTGAATAAATAAACATTGGCAATGTTTGTGTTGCGCCACCAGAGCAAAAAAATGCAATAATAAAATCATCAAGTGATAAAATAAAGACGAGTAAACCTGCTGCAATAAGCGCAGGAGAGAGCTGCGGAATAATTACTTTTACAAGTGTTTGTGTTTCTGTTGCACCTAGATCTAAAGATGCTTCGGTAAAACGAGTATCAAGTTCTTCAAATCGAGCTTTGATAATAGGGATAACATAGCCAAGTCCAATAAGGGTATGGCTTACAATAAGTGTGATTAATCCAAGTGGAACAAACAAAAAAGAGAAAATACTGAGTAAGCTTACAGCCAAGACAATATCTGGTGTGGCCAAACTTGCGTAAAAAAGGGTTATAGTATGTCCCAAGAAACTACGTGCACTATAGAAAATGAAAAGGGTTCCTAGTATGATACTAAGTATCATTGCAGAAAGGGCAACAATAAAAGAATTTTTAAGAGCATTAACAATTTCAACTGATTGAAATAATTTTGTGTACCACCTCAGCGAAAACCCTTTCCATATAAAGGGAGATTGTGAGTAGTTAAATGAAAAAATAATCAAAATTATAATTGGTGTGTATAAAAAAGCATAGGTGAGTATGCACGCGAGTGGTAATACGTAACTTCCAAATTTCTTTTTCACTTGTCCTCCGTTGTATCTATCGAAGCTTTTGCGAAATCGGAAGTTTTAGTATGGGGAGATTGTATTACCTTCCGAGACAACCAATATATCAAGAGTGTTGAGCATACTAATACCGCAGCTGCAATTATGGTAAATGTTGCACCAAGTGCTTTATGTTGCGTGGTTAAAAAGAAATGAGAGATAAGTGATCCAACAAAAAATTGTTTACCGCCACCAATCAGTTGTGGAATAATAAATTCACCAAATGAAGGTACAAATACCAAAAAAAAGCCGGTTCGCATGCCGGAAAACGCAAGCGGGAGTGTTACGTTGAGCGCAGTGGTTATCCCATCAGCACCCAAATCTGCAGAAGCTTCGAACAAGCGACGATCTAATTTTTCTAATACGGCATAAATAGGCATAATCATAAAGGGGAGATAACAATAGAGCATAACAATATAAACTGAAGCTGGATGATTAAGTAACATGAGTGGTTGAGTGATAATACCAAGTTTTAACAGCAAGGTGTTGATGAGTCCGTGTTTTTCTAAAACAAAAAACCATGCATAGACTAAAATTAGTAAACTACTCCAAAAAGGAAGGAGCAAAAAAAAGAGTAGTGTATTTTTAATTTTTTTTGCTCGTAGTGCTAAAAAATAGGAAATGGGATATGCACATATTATAGAAAGGGTTGCAGTTACTAATGCCATGATACATGAACGGCTTATAATTTTTATATATGTCCAGTTAAAAAACATAGAAAAGTATTGAATGTGCGTAATTGTTAAATACAATAGAAAAATAAGTGGAATATAAAAAAACATGATTTGCCAGATGAGTGCTGGTAAAGATAAAAAAAATGGAAATTCTTGCCTAATAAGAGCTGGCCAGCTTTTTTTATTCATCGTTCTAACAGTACCACATTCTCTTTTTGCCAGTGTAAAAAAACTCGATCATCGTAATCGATGACTTCTTGTGGGAAATGTTCTTCGTTTTGTTCAAATACTTGAATGAGTGACTTGTTGGCAACACGTACATTGTATTGTGTAGAGCGGCCATGGTATACAATTGATTCAACTGTTCCTTCTATCTCATTTGAAAAATTGGGCAATTTTTTTTTACTGATATCTATTTTTTCTGGACGTATACTCATATACATTGAAGTAGCATCTTTTACCCACTGTTTATCAGACGGTACAAAAATTTCAAAGGTGCCAAGTCCCCCAACAGAAAGTGAGTGTGTGTTTTGAGTATCATGAAATATTCCTTGCATAACATTGGTGGTACCAATAAATTTTGCAACAAATGTTGATGTTGGGAATTCATATATTTCCTTTGGAGTACCAACTTGTTCAATTTCGCCATCGGCATTCATTACTGCCATATGATCAGCAACAGTTAGTGCTTCAAATTGATCATGAGTGACGTATACAAATGTAGTTCCAAGCTCGCTTTGCAAATCAATAAGTTCAATAAGCATCTGTTCACGCAATTTTAGATCTAGTGCTGCAAGTGGTTCATCCAATAGTAAAACATCTGGCTCGTTGATAATAGCACGAGCAAGGGTAACTCGTTGTTGTTGACCACCAGAGAGCTGATCAATTGGTTTGTATATTTGTTTTTCCAACCTGACTTTTTTGAGCATAGTAATCACTTTTTGCTCAATGATATTTTCATTTATTTTTTTTATGCGCAGTCCATAGGCAACGTTATCAAAAACATTAAGATGGGGAAAAAGGGCATAATGTTGAAATACCGTATTTATACGGCGTTCATAAATTGGTACATGGGTTATGTCTTGTGTCCCCAAAATAATAGAGCCACTGTCTGCTTGTTCAAACCCAGCAATAAGACGCAGTAGTGTTGTTTTACCGCTACCACTCGGGCCAAGCAATGCAAAAAATTTACCGCTTGGAATAGTAAGGCTTACATTTTCCAAGATTGGTTCGCCATCAAATGATTTATAGATATTCTGTATCTTAATGTTTCTCATTTTTTTTATCGACCTTTGCAAACACCATTGGTACTATAACATCTGATAACGTACACGGTACCACAATTGCAATAATTAAAAAAATAAAAATAAAACCAATATGGTGAAACCAGTCAGTAAAGCCATGTGATACTAGATAAAAGCTTGAGGCTAATGAGCTTATAAAAATGTGGATAAAGTGTGAAGAAACTGAATAAAATGTTTGGCGTGAAGCATGGTGACGACTCATAATGATGCCATTTATTAAGCCAACGATCAGGAAAGGTAGTACATTATATAACTCAGAGACAAAGCAAAGATGAAAATGCATATTTACACCAAGGATTCTACCTCCTAAATAGGGCAAAATGGAATCTGAAAGCGTACAAAAAGTCATAGTGGTGAGTGCGCCAACAATAAGCCCCTTAAATACATTTTTTGAAAATCTAAAAAAAGTAATTAATACACCAGTACCAGCAAAAATTAAATGCATAAAGTGAAAGCTATGAAATAGCATTTTAGCACCTTTATGAACCAATTTTGGATTCATAGTTCCTAGTGTAGCAAAGCTAATAAAGCTTACTATGATTAAGCAAAACGCAACAGAAAAAATGGCATATGGTGTATGACAAATCAATTCACCTAAAAATGTACCGTTGTGTTCATGTTCGCGTTGTTCAGAATGTTTATTCATGTAGAAGGTCCTCATTTGGTGTTTATATATCTTGTATAGTAAAGAAAAAAACGGAAAGTACAATAGTTTTGGTTGTTATATACATTTTTATTTTATTGATTCAATGTTGCTATTTTTATAACGCCATGTTATTTTAATGCTGAATAGTGTTATAATTGGCTACCTTATTAAGGTGAAGGGGTTTTTATGAGTCATAATTTTTCTTATTTGTCAATTATTTTGGTGGTTTTCCTTTCATTTTCAGTGGGATTTTGTTTTACTGTACGTGCAGATGGTGTTGAGTTTGGTCATGCAGGCATTAGTAATGGTGAAGTACATAAAGATGTAGATAAAATAGCCAGTAATATAAAAAATTTGACTAAAACTAAAAAATGTGAACATTTTGTTATATCAATAGTCGCTTATGCGGAAGCTGGCTGGCATGCCTTGGTAAGTGGTAGTTGTGAAAATTCATACTGGATGCAATGGGGCATTGCTTGTGCTACAATTGGACTTGCTGTTGCTACTTGGGTTTTATTAAAGAAAATAGGTAAATGTGATGAGCAAAAAAATGCAATAACATAGTGGTGTCTTAACTTACAAACAAAAATATAATGCTCGATGAATATGTTTTAAAATGCATGTCCGATTGTTAAGAACCACGCATAGCGTGTAATAGATGGATCGGGCTTGTGCCACTTAAATGCAACATCAAACCGTATAGGACCAATAGGTGTATCATATCGCAAGCCAAGTCCAGTTCCTCCAACCACATTTTTTGTTCTAATATCAGCAAAGCCAGATGTGCTGAGCGTACCAATATCATGAAACAGTACAGCACCAAGTTCTTTATATAATGGAAATCGTACTTCTAGGTTAACACTAAACATAGATTTACCACCTTGTGGTACAAAGCTTATGTGGCTACTTTTATTAGTAATTTTTCCAAGAGGTGGTACCATGTCAGTTTCATAACTGCGAATTGAGTGTGCACCACCCAAATAAAAACGTTCTGTTGGGTTAATAGTATAAAATTGTTCATGAAAAATATGGCCAATGCGTATGCGTATAGCAATAACAAATGGCAATATAGGAATAAAAAATGATTGCTCAGCCATTATCTTTAGTAAATAGGCACGAATGCCTATGGTACTCAATGGAAACATTCCTTTACATGAAATAACTGAAAGTGAACCGCGTGTTGGCTTAAGTGTATTATCTAGATAATTAATAAAAAATGATGGTTCTATCATTAAGTATGCAATATTTTTATCGAGAAGTTGTGGTGCGAAATTGATTGCATTAGCAATGTGTGTTTCGTCAATAGCATGATATTGGCAATCATCACATACCTCTGTTTTGGACCATTCAATACCAACAGTTGAGCCCATTTGTACATAATGCCAGGTACGGTGCGTGCCAAGCAAAAATCCCTGTTGTGTTACATCATATACGTGTTTTAATTCATCAATAGTTCCTGGTTGTACATGTTTGTTTGTATACCCTTGCACAAGGGTGCGGACTGGCCATTTAAAGAACCATGGCATGTGATATTGTAATTGTACGGTACGATGTGAGCGGCTAATATCAACGTTTGCACGAATTAAATCACCACGCTCAAATGGATTTTTGTATAAAAAAGTTCCACCAGCAGTGTAGGTGACGCCGCCAAATACAAAATGTTTACTTAGCTGTCGTAGTGCAAAACCGGCACGTGTACGGACTTCAAATGGATCATCATGCTGAATGTTGAGAATAAGTGGTTGCTCATTATCAAATGGATATGTGTGATCTTGTTGTAGATGTATATGTTCAAAGATAGAAAGTTCTTTTAAATTATTTATTGTTTTTTTAAGCGCATTTTGGTTCCAAGCTTCTTTTTCTTTGTATGCCAATTCTCGCATGATATATGTAGTGTTAAAAGCGCTGTTGCTTTGAATAATTGTTTTACCAAATCGTTTTTCTTTTGTGTCTAAGGTAACGTGCCAATCAATATCTATAACACAATGCTTTTCTTTTAGTTGTTGTGTGTATTTTGGTTTGAGTTGAATAGTACTGTATCCTCTTTTTGTGAAAAAAGTAGTCAATTTTTCTCGCTGTTGTTGAACTAGTATAAAATTAAACGGTATGTTGTTGCTATTATTCAGATTCTTTTTCTTATTTTTGCTTTTTAATTCAATCTGTTTATTTTGAGTGTTGCTGTCAGTGGTGTGTAGAAGAGGCGATAAATATAGCTCTGCTTCAAGATGGCCGGGCACGTGTGCGGTTCCTAAATATGTTTGCTGCTGTTCATCCAGAGTAATGCGCATGGTATACCAATTATGCTGTTTTTCATGTGGTATAAAATCTGTTTTTAAAACGGTGATTTGCCAAAATCCTTGTTGCATGTAAAAAGCAAGCAAAGAATCGAGTGCCTGCTTGAGGTAAGTAGTATCAAAATATTTTTGTCTGACAAAACTCAAAAAGTGATTGCTGGCCAGTTGCTCTTTATCAAAATGTTGTACACCAGAAAACTCAATTGCTTTGATTGTAGCACGCGGCCCTTCTTCAATAGTAAAAAGGGTTTGTGAGGTATTTTCTTGTGATGTAATCGTTGTGTGCCAAAAACCTTTATCATGATACATTTTTTGCAATTCTTGTGCCAAAATTGGTGTGGGTAACAATGAAGCAGATGAGCCAAATTCTAAGAGTGCATTGCGCAATTGTGTATCAGAAAAATAGTGATTGCCAGAAAAGGCAAAATAATTTTTGTGCTGTACGTGTACACGAAAAATAAGATCAACTTTTTTGTGTGTACGTATTATTTTCTCTTGTAGTTCAATAGTTGGTTGTAAAAAACCTTTTTGTCCCAAATAGTGGTGCAATGCTTTTGTTTTTTCTCGTATGGTATTTTTGTTATATGTGTGGCCAGCTAATGAATTTAAAAAGCAAGATTTAATTGTTTTACATAGTTGTTGCATATTATCTGATTTTTTTTCAATTGTAGTTGGGCTGGTTAATTTTAATGTAACAGTTCCAATGGTATATTGTGGACCGCGTTGTAGATGGAGTATTGTGGTAATTGTTTTTGTTTTTGTATCTTTTTGTAAATCACTGGTGACAATACCATCGCAATATCCTTGGTGTAAAAATGTCTGCTCGATGCTATTGCATGCATCGTTGTGTTTTGCTATATCAAATGGCTCACCCGGTTGCATGGTGTAATATTGCCGGTATGCATCTTTGCCAATTAATAGACCTGTGCATTTAAGTTTTGCCAATGTCCATCTTCCGTGTAAAACAAAATGTAGGTCTGACAGGTTAAATTGCAGCACAATTTTTTTAAATAAATTTTTTTTACCCAAATAATATATGGCCTTTTTTACATCATTTGCAGTAACCATATTACCTTTTTGTATATCAACAAGATAGGTAAATTCATCAGCATTAAAGTGGATATCAGACTTATATGTGATGTTGTTTGCAATAAACGATTTTGGAAA
The DNA here is from genome assembly GCA_020431705.1 of Candidatus Dependentiae bacterium. NCBI lineage: Bacteria > Candidatus Babelota bacterium. Next base: position 12,248 of record JAGQHQ010000015.1, on the reverse strand, counting down.
AAATTTATCAATTTTGTCTAAATCATGTACAAAGTCAGCAATAGAGATAGTTATTTTTTGTGTCGTACAGGAGGATATAAAAAAAAAAGAAAACAAAGAAGATAAAATAAATCGTGTATTCCTACTATGCCAAAACTTAGAAGAATAAATGAATGCATAAATAAATGACGGCACTGAGCATTCCAATCGGTTTGGTGTATCTATTTGCTTTGTAAAAGGGTGCCTAAAAAGCCGTTTCTTGGCAATTGCTAATTTGGCTTGAACAAAAGAAGTTGCTGTGCTGTATATTTTGATCCTGGAAAAAGTACCTCTGCAGTTCCTGAATCGGGTCCTATAAGTGAATGAACTAACTTCTCATTTCCAGCTAGTGCAGCCCTATGAGCAGCTGTGAGTCCGTGTGTATCTTTTCTATGTATAGCATTAGGGTCAGTTGCAACTATTTTACTAATGCATTGTGTATCTCCTTTTTCAGCAGCATCTCTAACTAGCATACTAGCGGTCATGTCTGTAGACTGTTCTTTTTTTTCTTCGTTGCCATTAGTGTCTAACGAATATTTCTTTCTTGAAAGGATAGGTAAAACAATCTCACTTAGAAGATTTTGTTTGTTATCATCAGCAAGCTTAACCCCGTCTATCGTATTATTAACCCATGATCCATTTTTGCATAAAAATTCGACAATATCTGTGTATCCCATTGAGGAGGCATGTACAATGGGATGACCATATTTTTTATCCCTTACATTGAGATCTGCACCCCAATAAGCAAGAGCATGTACAACTCCAATTCTATATATTTTTTCATCATTTTTAGTAGTCTTTTTAGTAAGAATTTTTTTTTGCACCCTTGAAGGTATGATTCTTTTGTAATCACTTAGTGCATAATGGAGTAGATGCATTTTATTATTTTGTCGTAATAAAATATTGCTTCCTGATATTTTTGCTGTAATATCAGGCATTTTCCACAAATCATTGATACCAACGATATCATAGTTTTGCGATAATGTTTGCATGTTCTCATAAAAATTGCCTTTAGAAAGCAATAAATTAAGTGCAACAAGGGCAGTTATTTGTGGAAAACCTTCTCTTGCTCTATATGCATTGTTTGGAATCATATCATTTTTATCAATGAGTAATGCTTGATCAATGTTATTTAAATTTTTATTTTCTATTACCTTATTTCCTATATTTTTGTATTCTTCTTTCTCAATTATGTGTAAAGGTCCTATGTTTTCTCTATCTCCTATATCAATAAATTCTTCTTCTATCATTTTTTGTATTTTTCTATTTTCTTTTTCCTCAAGCTCTTTGCTTGTATGCGCTTTTTTTTGTGATAGTTTTTTTGCAAGCGGTTTCTTTCCACATCTTAGAGCGATGTCAAGCAGAGTATTCTGTTCTTTGTTAAAGCTGTATTTGATATCTATGTTACGGGAGGGAATGTAGTTTTGTGTTACTATCCAATTAATAACGGAAAAATTTTTATTTTCTAATGCATATTTAATAAGTGGACATTGTTCGTTTACTTCTGTTTTGACAATATCAGTATTTTGTTCTTTATTTTCAGTAAGATAGTTCCATAATGTGCTTATTGACCATGCTGAGTATGACGCATATTCTCCTTTATAAGAAAGTTTTATTTGCTTTAGTAGATTTCCACTAGGGTCAAGCAATATCAGAATATCTTTATATTTAGTTTCATTGTTTTTTAATATACAATCAATTGTATTTTCAACAATATCTTGATCAATACCGGCATAACGTAGTAATTGAATAATCTCGATTTGTTTGTTCTGTACCGCAATATGCAATGCACTAAGATTTGATGTGTTTATTGCATTAACATCGACACCTGCCTGAATAAGTTTGAATACACATTCAATACTATTGAGCATGGTTGCATAGTGCAAAAGTGTGTTATTATTTTTGTCGACGATACTATTGAGTAATTGAGCGCGTTTTTGTTCAAAATTTTCATATTTTATATTTTTATCTGGCTTGTACTTTATCAACCATCGAACAAATTGTTCAAACTTATTGGTATCTTCTTTTACTTGAGCAAATAATTCTTTTAATTGTATAAGTAAATTTTCTTTATTTTTTTTGCTCTCTATGCGTTCTTTTTTTATTTGTTTAATTGCATTTTCAGTTTTATTGCGATTTTTAAGAAGAATTAGAGGTGTACCTATGTCATCTGCAGCTTTTTTATTTTTTGACATCTCAAGCATCATTTTTTTGTGATATTGAGCTTTATTCTTAATTTTTAAGTGTGTATAATAATTTTCCCTTTCTCTTTCTTCTTTTTCAATTCTTGACTGTTTAATATATAGTTCAGCAAATTGCTGATCACTGATTGGGTTTTTTACAAAATTATTATTATATATTTTCGTTTGTTCTGTAATAAACGTGCTCCATTCTCTTTTTGCATTTGTAAGTTGAGCTTCTTTATTGTGCTTGCTGTGCGCGTGTAACCTATATAATCTATCAAGTGTTTTTCGAATGTTAGTGATTGTTACTTCGTTTAATAAAGGTTTTTTTACTGCCACCTTGGTGGTAGGTTTCCTTTGTTTTAGTTCTTTTGCAAAAGAAAGAAATCTTACTTGGGTTTTTTTTTGTTCTCGTAGTTTTATAGGTTTTTCTTTTACGGTAGTGCCATTCTTACTCGGAGGTCTTACTTTTAGATTCTCTTTACTTTCTTTTTTACAAAGCAGTCTATCAATTTCTATTTCTTGATTTCTAAAATTATCTTTTTTTAATCCATTATTTTTATCTTTTTTATCATCAGGAATTGGTGGTCCGGCTTTTTTAGTGATGAATATATTTTTATAAGTTTCTTTGTTTTGATCAAAAAGTTCTGCTGTAAGTTCTTTGCTATTACATATAAGTTTTTGTTTATTTACAGTAATAGATGTTTGCTTTTCAATTTTTTGCTGCAATTGCTCAAAGGTAATATTTGTGGGAATATTAACTTCAATATTTTGTTCGTTTCCATCTTGAAAATATGAAAAAGTTATAGATCTATCCTCTATTTTTTTCTTTTTTTTAACTTCATCAGCTTTTGCCCAGTTAGCGTTTTCTTGTGTTGCTACTTGCCAATATATAATTTTATTTTCCTCATTATTTTGCGATTCTTCTTTTTGTGGCTTTATAAGATTTTTTTTTACGATAGAACTATTCTTATTTTGGGGTTTTATTTCTAGATTTTTTTCACTTTTGTGACTTAATTCTTGATTTCCAAAAATATCTTTTTTTAATCCATTATTTTTATCTTTTTTATCATCAGGAATTGGTGGTGCGGCTTCTTTAGTAGTGTTTACTTTTTTCTTATTACGATTATTACTATCATCCAATATGGAATCTTCTTCTTTACTATCATACTCGTTGGTTTGGGTATCGATGTTTGAATTAGGATTGGATGATCTGGTAGTTGTATTGTTATTATTTGTTCTGATATCTATTCCGAAAATTAGCTGAATAGGCTTTGCAATAGGAGAGATTAAGAAATTCCAAAGATTACCCCAAAATCCGGCATGTGCAGGAGTGGAGATAAAAAAAGCAAATAAAAATAAAACATAAAAATATTTTTTGAAAATCGATGATCGTCTTTTCATACACACAACAACCCCTAACTTTAATAAGGTGAAAATATAAAAATCACCTTCATCTTACTTTAGCAAAAAAGGGGAATTGTGCAAAGTGTAAAAATCTTCAATATAGCTGTCCAAAACATATTAATGAATTGGGTTACTCAATAATGCGAAATACGCCACGATAGTCTTTTTCCTTGATAAATGGCTCTATCTGGATATCTTCAATGCCGATTTTTGCTGCTTCTTTGTGAATAACATCTAGTAACTCTTCAACTGTTTCTATCAAACCACATGCAATAATTTTGACTCCTTGATCGGAAGAAATGTGTTGTGCCGTACCTTCAATTTCCAAGTCTTGTGCATATTTTTGGACAGATTTTTTTAAAAAATTTTCTGGAATGTCGCCAGAAAACATAATTTTGAGACATTTTTTCATTATTTTCTCCTTTTTTTTATACAATAGCTTCACTACCTTTTGGCACCGAAGGTAGCAAAAGGAGCGTTGAAATGTCAAAAACTTGTAGTATTAATAGTTGGTTTTATTTTCCTGGATGTATATAATAAAATGAATATCGGTAGGGAAAACTATGAAAAAAGATTCAAAAATCAGATTGCGCTTTGCGCCATCGCCAACAGGTCTTATGCATTTAGGTAATGTACGTACAGCATTGATGAATTATCTATTTGCAAAGCAGAAGGGTGGTACCTTTATCTTACGGATTGAAGATACAGATCCGGCGCGTAATTTTGACCCTGGTGCAAAAAAAATTATGCAAGATTTAGAGTGGCTTGGTTTGCATAACGATGAGGGGCCTATATTTCAGTCTGAACGAATGGGTGAATATGAAAAGCTGCGTGCACAGTTAGAGGATAAAAAATTAATTTATCGCTGTTTTTGTACCTCAGAAGAATTAGATCGAAAACGGCAACGACAAATAGCGATGAGAATACCGCCACGATATGATAAAATCTGTACGAAATTATCTGATAATGAAATTCAAAAAAATGTATTTGATGGCAAGAAATTTATTTGGCGAGTAACACTTGATCATACACAAACAATTGTTATCAAAGATTTAGCTCGCGGTGAGATTAGTTTTGAATTAAAAAATTTTTCTGATTTTCCCATTACACGGCAAGATGGTAGTTTTACGTTTATGTTTGCTAATTTCGTTGATGACATGCTTATGAATATAAGCCATGTGGTGCGTGGAGAAGACCATTTGACTAATACTGCTGGACAGGCATATTTGTATGGTTTATTTAATGTTCCGCAACCAATATTTTGGCATCTACCAATTTTGTGCAACATTGATGGTAAAAAACTTTCCAAGCGCGATTTTGGTTTTTCTTTAGGTGATATTAAACAAGCGGGATTTTTACCACAAGCTTTGCTTAATTATTTGGCAATTAGTGGTGGTGGTACTTTTGAGCAAGAAATTATGTCTCTTGATGAATTAGTAGAGCAATTTAACTTTGATATTATGCATGCAACGGGCCAAGTACGTTATGATGTAGAAAAATTAAAATGGTTGAATCACAAATGGATTAATCGTATTGATACAAAAGAGCTTATGATAATGGTCCGCCCATTTTTAGCTGCAGCATATCCGCAGGAAATTGAAACAGTTGATCAAGAAACGCTTATACGTGTTATTGATGGTATCAAAACTGATTTAACCGTATTGCAAGATGCACCAATAGAACTCGAATTTTACTTTAAAGATCCGGTAGTGGATAAAAAAGATTTAGCGCATTATATCACTGCCGAATATTTAGAAGTAATTTGTCCAATTATTAACAATGTAATACAGATGTTGGTTTTTCCACATAAGTTTGTGGAAATGTTTAAAGAAGAATTAAAAAAAAAAGGCGTACCAATCAAATATGGTTTTTTTTATGTGCGTATGGCATTGACTGGAAAACCACACGGCCTGGGTATTATAGAATTGGTTACGATGCTTGGAAAAGATGAAAGTGAACAGCGTATTCAGCGTGTTAATTGGGTTATTGGTTTATAACTAAACAGTAAAAATTTCTTGTAAATACCCTTGTTTTGCACGTAATTCTTGGTCAATAAAGCTGATGAAGTAGCCTTTATTCATTTTATTTTCAAGCAATTTATAGTAATGGCCATAATTTTGATTCAATTCAGAAAGGCGTTTGTATTGCCCATCATTACAGGTAACAAGTGGATCTATACCTCTGAATTTACATTTAAAATACTTATCGCATTCTGATGGTGATCCAGGCAAATATAGGGTATCTTTTGCATTAAAATATTTCATATCTTCTTGTATGATATGGTCGTTAGAGTTTTGCAATTTTTCTAAGACAATATCATCGGTAGAAAAATGGATATCGTGCATTGTGATGAGATTGATATTAATTGCGCGTAGTAATGCGTGTGCTAAAAAAAGTTGTGTAACAAATCCTTTACATGAGCCCCATACATGTTCAGTTAAGTAGAGTGAAATCTCACAAAATTTTTTTGCTGCTTCTTGAGTGCAAAAGCAATATTTATCATCTTTAATAATAATATCATTAAGGATGTTTGTTATGTCTTTTTGTGTAATTAAACCTTCAACCAGACCGCCACGTAAGTTGTATTCTAAACGATCAGCACAAATATCAGGTAAATCTTGCTCAAGTAACTGATACCTTGAATCTTTATGGTCGATAATATCGAATGGAATCTTATACTTTTTTAAGATACTGGGCACACATGTTTGTTTTAGATACCATTCATGTATCTTATCTTGATACGAGTCCTTTTGCTCCGCGCATTTAAATACTTTATCACCAACGTGAGAAAACACTGTATGAGAAGTGTCATGCAATAGACCAGCAATTTGTTCCTCTCTTGAAGCGCCAAACTTTTTTAATAGTGCCCAAACGCCAATAGAGTGGTCATAACGTGAAAATGATTTGAAACCAATAGGGCCGTATTGGTCAATCTTTTTCATCCGTTGAATTACATCAGAATCAATTAAGTCCAAAATTGCTGGATCTGCAACATAGAAGGTTCCGTAAATTGTCTCTATTTTTCTTCCACTATTCCTTGTCAAAATAATATACACGCTGCATGATAAAAGACTTGCTGCGATTAAGACAATAAAAAATTTATTCATAAGTTCCCTCCCGCCAAAAAGTATAATATACGCTTAACAACAAAAAATTTAGAACTAAATTGTAGCAGGAGTTGCATGTATGTTCAATGATCTTTGTTTTATGTGCAGGCTAAAATCGATGTTATTTTAATCGATTTTTAAGCTGTGTTAGGTTTTCCACGAAACCGTTTTTTTGAAAGTATGCCATAATTTCTAAAAAGTATTTTTCTGTGTCATGCGGCACAAAAAATTCAAAGATACTATTATTCTTATCTATGGTGCGGTCAAATGCAACATGCTCAAAGCTACGTAATACTGCAACTAAAAACCAACAATATGGACGTTTAATATGTGCTTGATAGTACGAACAATAAGATTGCATAACTGTTTATCTTGTTAAATAGTGTTTATTATGACAATATAATGAGGATATATTAATAACCATTATAATACAAAGGGTTGTTTCATGAGTAATACGAACCAAACAAAAATTGGTTTGTTAACTGCTACAATTATCGGGATGAATGCGATGATTGGTGCCGGTATTTTTACCGCACCAGCTGCAGTGGCTGCAAATGTTGGGCCGGCAGGAATTGTAGCATATCTTTTTGTGGTTGCAGCGGTGTGGTTTATGGCGCAATCGCTGGCAAGGCTGGCCTATTTGTTTCCTCAAGAGGGGTCGTTTTACGAGTATGCCAAGCAGTGGAGCGGGCATGCTGGAGGCATGCTTGCCGGTGGTATGTATATCATTGGTTTAACTATTGCAATGGGATTATTATCGCAAGCAATTGGGGGCTATTTTCATACACTTATACCGTCTGTTTCTGCTTATAAACTTGGTTTAATTACACTGAGTGTACTTATTATGCTGAATTTATTTGGAGCAGTACTTTCTCAATTAGGTCAACATGTTTTGATTGTGTGTACTACATTTCCGTTGATTGCAATGACAGCTATGTGTTTATCTCGAGCAGATATGAGTAATTTAACACCGTTTGCACCATTTGGATGGGCAAGTGTGATTAAAGCAATGCGTATTGCTATTTTTGGTTTTTTTGGTTTTGAGTGTGCTGCGTCATTATTTAATATTGTGCGTAATCCAAAGCAAAATGTTCCAAAAGCATTAACGTACTCAATTGTGGTTGTTGGTGTGTTATATACGTTGTTTGTTGGTTCAGTTATTTTGTCGGTACCGCTGGAAAATTTTACTGATCCACGTATTCCGCTTTCAGATATTTTAGAATCTGTATTTCATGGTATGCGCTGGTTTGTGATGATGATTCACTTTGCTATACTTTCTGCGTTGACTGGCACTGTGCACTCAATGATTTGGAGTGCGAGTGCATTGCTTGTTTCTCTTAAAAAAAAGTCTGGCATTACCATTACTCATAATATTGGTGTCCTTGTCATAGGTGCATTAATTTTACTGAGTTATTTAACACTTAAGCAACCGGGATTATTTTTCAATTTAACTGCTTTATTTGTTGTAAGCGCATTTGTGCTTTCTATGGTTACACTTCTTACTATTAAAAAAGAGTGGCAATCGGGTAATAACATAAAAACAATTATTGGTATGAGTACTGCGTTGTTTATTATGACATTGGCAGTTGAAGGAATTTTGACTTCCCTTGAAATTGTTTCAGAGGGGTATCTTGATCATTTTTTGATGTGGCCCTTGAAGATATTTGACATCTAATGCTATAAAACAAACAAGAAGTGGTATGGAAGCATGATCGAAAAAATTGTGCTTCAACTAGAGAAAGGAATAGTAATGAGAGCAATACTACGGGTGGTTATTAGCATCGCACTGCTTGGCAGCAGTAGCGTTATGGCTATGTGGCTATCTATGAATGCAAAGAATGATCCGTTGCCGCCTTATACAACACTGGATCCGCATACATTTTTGTACACTCGCGCAAAAAATAAAATGAAAGATTATAAAACAGACAAAAAATATAACGAACGTATTGGTTTTGCACTGTCTCCTTTTGGGCAGAATGCGAATCGCGGTCGTGACATCGAAAATAGAGTAGTACCATTGGGTGATGTATTGTGTGGCAGATGGAATATGGTTGGTTTATTATTTGGCGCGGTGCCGAATGATAAAATATTATCACCAACACTTGTTGCAGCGCGCGCTGCATTATTTCCAACAATTCCTTCGGGTACGCCAATTACTGACAAAAACTTTATTGACAAAAACGAGCAGTTTGGTTTTTTTTCTATTGCCTCGCGGTATAGAAAACAAGGTTTGCGCTTTCAAATTGCAGGTCAATTATTAAAAGATTTCGGTTTGATAGTAGAGGGGGGTGTTGCAGATATTTGCCATACAGTAACGCAATTTAAAAACTTAACTTGTGGCGTTCAACCTGATTGCACAAGCGGTTTGGGAACGAATGGTAACAATCTTGGTAATGATTTTACTGAAAATAATGTGAATGATTTTTTAATGGACCAACTTGAAAATATTGCTATGGATATTGGACTCAATATCTGTAACTTTCACAAAATTTCATTTGAAGATTTACGCATTAAATTGTATTGGCGCCGTGCGCATGAATTGAATCAAGGATTGGTGGGTAAAGATTATTGTTGGTCAAAGGTGCTGTTGATACCGTTTATTATGGTGGGCGGTACGGTTGCCACCAGTAAAGAGCGAGATCCAAATGATGTATTTGCACTTACTTTTGGTAATGATGATCACCACTCGGTTGGAGTCACTGCGGGGCTTAATTTTGATTTTGCAGATACAGTAGAAATTGGTGGTGAAGTGGGCATTACGCACTTTTTTGCTAGAGATTTTTGCAATTATCGTGTGCCAACTAGTACATGCCAACAAGGGATTTTTCCGTTTACTACCGATGTTCGGATAAAGCCTGGGTATAACTGGCATTTTGCTTTAAAGATGAATGCCTACCACTTTTTAAAATGTCTTTCATTTTATTTTCAGTATGTGGTAATTCAGCATGAAAGTGATGATATTTGTTTAAAGTGTCATGACGATGCATTTGTTCCGTCGGTGCTTGAAAAAAAGTCAACCTGGAAAATGCAGGTTGCAAATATTGGGTTTAATTATGATATTTCACCAAGTATTTCTCTCGGTTTTTTATGGCAGGCCCCCCTGGCTCGAAAAAATGCATTTAGAAGTACAACAGTTATGTTTTCATTTAATGCCCAATTTTAGGATCAATTTCTAGACAAATAGGCCATAGTTAGTTAAAATCTAAGTGTAGTAACATTATTTATGCACTTAAAGTGTGTATTTTTCAGTATATTCAGCATATAAGGACGGCGAAAGTATTATGTCACGCAATAAAAAAACAAACATTCAAGTATACGTTACCAGAGATGTTGGTAAAGCATTACGTCAATTAAAGAAAAAAATTGAGCGTGAAGGTGTTGTACGTGACATGAAACGTACTGTATATTTTGAGTCTCCAACACAAAAAAGGCGTAAACGTTTGGTCCGTGCTATTAAACAAAATCTCATGAATGCAATCAATAAAGTTTAGCTGTTTTTGAGGCTGTGGTATGGATAATAAAACTGTAAGAGATATAAAGCGCTCTCAGAAAGAGTCGGTCTTTTACAAGCACATTGCCCAATTATTTTTGCAAATAAGCCAAGAAAACGAACGGTTACATGGGTTGAGTGTTAATCGTGTACAGTTATCTCCAGATAAAAGTGTGTGCTCAGTTCTTTTTTATTCAACCAAGGGCAAAGCTTTTTTTGATGAACGGATGGAAGACCTAATTCTTTACAAACCCTCATTGCGTTCTGCGATTGCAAAGGCTATTCCATCACGTTATGTTCCCAAAATAGTATTTAAGTATGATTCGCAATTTGAGAAGCAAATTGAGATTGAATCGCTCTTAGATAAAGTGAAAGTGGAAGAGCAATTATAATTTTTTTAATACCCCTTTTTTTATGTTGGGGGTCGTTTTTGAATGTTTTGGCATATCGATTAATTCGTGGGAAGAGTATTATCACACCTCGTTCGTTTTGTCCTTCTTGTGGTAATCAGCTTGAGTGGTATGACTTAATTCCTGTTATTTCTTGGATGTTATTACGTGGTAGATGTCGTATATGCAAAGTTCCTATTTTGGTTTTATATCCGTTTATAGAAGTGCTTACAGCTGGTGTACTGGCATTATTATTTGTACGTGTGCCAGCTTATTATTTACCGACATATTTTATTTTTTTCTCAGCACTTATTGTTACTATTCGCTCAGATCTAGAAACAATGCTTATATCTCGTTTCGTGACAATGTTTTTGGTTCCTATTGGTGTATTTGCTAGTTTTATTGGTTTGCTACCAATTTCATTGATAGAAAGTGTTTTAGGATTTTTTCTTGGTTATGGATTTTTGTGGGCAATGCGAGCTATTGCATATCAATGTACTGGCAAGCAAGGTATTGGCCAAGGCGATTTAGACCTGCTAGCATTTATTGGTTCATTTATCGGGCCATTTGGCTGTTGGATAACATTATTAATTGGTTCTATTGCCGGCTCTCTTGTTGGTATTGTGTATCTTACTATTGGTGGTGCTTCGCGTGAGACTCGGATTCCTTTCGGACCATTTTTGGCACTTGGTGCTGTTTTTTTTGTTTTATATAACGATTATCTACGAATGCTACTTTTTTATTTTCAATAATAATTAAAAACATTATACTATGGGGTGAAAATAACATTAATTTTTGGTGCGCTTACCAATCCTTACGTGGTTTTTGGTTAATGTAACCTGTATCGCTTAATGATGAAGTGGGAATGCACACTATCTTACTTGGAAGGGGTCGTTATGCAACAGTTACGTTGTTTTTCGTTTTTGATATTTGTAAGCAGTATTGTTTTGAGTTCTCAGGGTATGATCAAAGCATCTGAGGGTGGAGAAAGGGCTGTTGAGCATCTGATTCAAGAGAATAAAATATTAAGAGAAAAAGTTGGTGCTTATGAAAGAGTTGGTTATTCATTTTCTCGAGGAAGAGTAACTCATTGTCAACCACGTTTAGGCTTGTGGGGCTGGACAAAACGCCTGGGTAAAATAGGTATTTTGTGTACTGGTACCTACTACATATATGTTCTTAATCTGTTTGGTATACAAGAAAAAACAGCGAAATGGGCAGAAAGTGGCTTTGATCTTTTTGTAGATTGTAAAGAAAAAGCAACCAAAGAATATTTGCCAAAAGCCGTGGTTTTTTTTGCGAGCTTGCTTTTTTCAGAAGGTGCTGAGAAAAAAAACAAAAAAATATCACATATTGTGCTAGAGCAAGAAAATCAAGAAAATATAGAAGGTGAGATAGGGGTTCTTGCTGATAACACAGAACATATAAATGTTCAGCAAGAAATTGAAGAGACTGACATTAATTTGAAGCAGTACTCAGATGGCAAATTGAAAGCATAATAAGATTGTAATAGTTTTCTGTTAGTTCTTTTTATGCAGCATACATAATTGAGGCCCCCTAAATATTTAGGGGGCTTTTTTTATTTCCGTGACCAGAAAACCGTGGCCTTTTAAGGCCGGGGATGAATGGTCTCCCTTAGTGGGCGGATATGAGT
>JAGQHQ010000014.1 GCA_020431705.1 Candidatus Dependentiae bacterium | reverse complement strand
ACTCATATCCGCCCACTAAGGGAGACCATTCATCCCCGGCCTTAAAAGGCCACGGTTTTCTGGTCACGGAAATAAAAGCAAAATTTTCAAAAATTATTCAAATGCTTCTGGTTTCAACCAACTACCAGCCCACTGATGTACTGCAAAACTTTCTGGTTTAATCCATGCAGATTGCGGCATGCCATGTTGATTATACCCACATGGATATAAAAAGCTTGCAGGTAATGCAATACATCTACCACATTCGGCAGTATATTTTTGCAATGCCTTAATACAACTTTTTGTAAAATGCAGTGGTCCTGTTTTTAACACAATCTGCTGAATATGCTGGTTATATTCTATACCCTCCACGCATGTACGCAAAATAGGATGATCTGGCCGTGCAGCAAAAAGTGCTGCTCCCAATTGTACGATATTAGTATCGAGTGGCTGTATGCCAGTGTAAAAATCAAAACAATAATGCAAAATATCTAATGGATTAAGTGCCTCAAAATCAATATCAACATACAAACCGCCACAGCGATAGATAATTTCCCATTTTAAAATATCTGATTTTTCCCCATAATTACGGGCAGCATCATAGAATTTTTTGTTATCAAAAATTAACTTTTTTGTATCAACAACAATAAATTTATTTTTATTTTTTTTAACTTCAGAAAAACTAGTTAAAATGAACTCAATATTAAATTGCTCAGGAGTATCAGTCCACCACACAATCTGCCAATCAGGATGCAGTTTGTACCAACTTCTTTGGTACTGTTCGTACTCTTCTGGTACTCGCCCACCAAGCCAAATAAAATGTAATGTTTTTGGAATTTTACAAACACTATTTCCACTACATTTGTGATATTTCTCGCCTCTACATCGTTCACTGAGATTTGTAAAACATGTCTCCCTGATATCAAAATATTTACAATTATTTTCATATAATTCTTTAAAAAAATAATACCATAATGTAAAGCTCTGAGATTTCTTCAAAATGTGTTGATAATGTTCCAACTGCATTGAAATATCAAAATCAATATTTATAGCTTGAATTGGTACAAAAAAAATAAACAGAGAAAAAAAAATATGTTTTTTCATTATATATCTCCAAAAACAATGCGCATAAAAACAGATAAAATAATGCGCGAAAAACTTAACATACTGCACAGTTAGGTCAAGCTTGACGGCATACGTAATTGCGATAGAGTATGGAACATGAAGCATACTATACAAAAATCACCCTTTTCATTGTTATTATTTATTGTTCCAGCACTATTATTTAGCACTCTTTTATATCGAACTATTTTGTATAATAATGGATCTGGTTACGATCCAATTGACAAACTTACCCCTCAAAAAAATATTGAACGACAATTCAAACTTGGCAATAGCCTGTTTGATGAAAAGAAGTATGCACAAGCACAAACACAATATGAACACGTTATTCGTTTAAACCCAAATAACTTTTCTGCATATTTTAATCTCGGTATAGCACTTGAAAAACAGCATAAATGGAATGAAGCACAAAAAATATTCAATTTTATTTTGGAAAAAAATCCTAAACACACAGAATCCTATATTCATCATGCACGTACATTAGAATGGTTAGAAAAAACTGATGAAGCTATTGATCAGTATCAACAAGCAATAGGAACTGATCCTAACTGCTTTGAAGCACACACACGTTTAGGTATTTTGTATGCAAATAAGCATACAAAAGAGCAATACCAACAAGCATTACACCACTTAAAAAAAGCCGAGCTACTCAATCCAAATAGTACTCACATATATCTAGAACAAGCAGATGTATTGTTATGGCAAGGTAAAGAACAAGAAGCAACAGCACTTTACGATAAACTTATCAAATTCACAAGCTCTCCAGCGCAATTATATGTTATTATTGGGCAACAACTCGAGCATCACAAAAAATTTAAACAAGCCCGTGATTATTACCATAAATCACTTGCACTACAACCAGATTATGCACGCGCACACGTAGCACTGGCAGGAAATTATTTTGCACTTGGCGAGTATGAAAAAGGATTACAAGAATATGAATGGCGCTGGAATCTTTCTAATTTAAAAAATCTATCTAAAAAATGGGATGGTACAAATGCTCACGATAAAACTATTTTGCTACTCGGTGAAAATGGTTTGGGCGACATGATACAGTTTGTTCGTTTTGCACAAACTATTAAACAGCAAGGTGGGCATGTTATTGCACGTGTAAACAAACCGCTGGTGACATTATTAAGCAACTGTAACTATATTGATGAAGTTATTGACGAACACAGTCCACTACCAAAATATGATGCCATCACTTCCATGCAAAGTGTTCCACTTTTGTGTCATGTAAATCCACAAACTATGAAGTCCAAACCATATATTAACACCGACACATTACTAGAAAAACAGTGGCGACAAAAACTCACTGCCTTAGAAAATCCACACAAAAAACATTTTCGCGTTGGCATATGCTGGGCTGCCGGCGGCGATGCTATGATACCACCACACAAAAAACGATCAATCCCTTTGCAACAGCTTATGCAACTGCAAAAAATAGAAAACGTTATTTTTTATAGTCTACAAAAAGGCCCTGGACTCGATCAAATCAAACATATTTCAGAGTCATTTACTCTAAATGTCTTTGATGATTTAGATACCAAAAACGGCAATTTTATGGATACTGCCTCACTTATTAACAATATGGATGTTGTAATTACAATTGACACATCCGTTGCGCACCTAGCAGGCGCGCTCGGCGCGAAAACAATTCTATTACTACCGTATTCATCTGATCCACGCTGGACAGCACACAACAACAAAACATCATGGTATCCCAATATGACATTGATACGCCAAGAAAAACCCGGCGATTGGAGTTCTGTTATTGCTGCAGCTAAAAAAAAACTTTCTCAACTCATGATTACTTGATCGTGAATTTTTATTGTAAAATAAGCTGTAATAACTTTTAGAAACCGCTCTACAATATAGGACCTAATCATTCCAACTTTCTGTTAATATATCATTACCCAAATTCCTAAATTTTTTTAATCTATATTTAGGCGGCATCCAACTTTTTGCCCAATGATGCACAGCAAATGCACCAGTATCTACCCATTTCTGATATGTTAATTCTTTTTCTCGACAGCCAAGTGGATAAAAATACAATGCCGGCAATGCAATATCAATAAAGCCACCTTTTCCTGCTGTTTTGTAAAATGATTTGGTAAAATGCACTGGCCCACTTTTGGTTGGTGCACCATGAAAATGCCAATCATCTTTGATAGTTTCTATGCAGTGCTTCAAGATTGGATGACCAGGAATGGCACCAAAAAGTGCTGCGCCTAATTGTAAAAATTGCGTATCAAGCGGTTGCAATCCAGTATAAAAGTCATATGTGTGATGAAATATATCTAGTGAACGTAAACATTCAAAATCCATATCAACATATACACCGCCAAACTGATACACAAGCTCCCATTTGAGTAAATCGGATTTTACACCCGGCGAATCTGTCTCATCATAAAACTTTTGATTATAAAGATTTACTGTATGAATATTCTCATCTGTCCATAATTTATATTCCCAATCTGGGTGCATATCTTTCCATGTTTGGATATAGTGAGTAAACACGTCTGGCACAGGCCCACCAATCCAAATTTGATGAATAACCTTTGGTATACGTAATTCACCGCTTATGCCGCATAAGTTAATTGGACTATTTGTATTATACAGTTGCCGATAAAAATCAAGCATTACTGTACCAGCAATACCAAATACTTCTTTTGTAACCCAAACTTCTAATTGATATTTACTTGTATTCATTGCAACATCAAAATCTATATGGTTCCAAAAAAAATTACCATGAGCTTGTACAGCAAAAGAAAAAAAACATATAAGAAAAAATTGCTTCATGCAGCACTCCTATTTTATTAACTTTCCTGCCCTTTCCGAACATATCAATGCGTTAAAAAAAGCATTAGTACAAACTAATTATCTTTTGCAGACCATATCTTAAAAGGTCAAAAAGGCAAGTTCTTGCACATTTTTCCTTAACATGGCACAGTAGTAAACAATGTATTAAATAATTTTTTATCCACGAAACCTTAACTTCATCATGTTTGCTATACCAGAAAATTTAGAGATTATAGTTCGTATTACAGCTACATTAATAATTGGTATTCCATTATTAATTATAATACGGCGATTTATATGTAATACCCTTTCAAAGAAAATAAATAAACATGTGAATTTGCTTGTAGGTAAAGGAATCTTTTATACCGGCCTTGCACTGATTGCCACTATGGTATTAAAAGATTTAGGTTTTGAATTAACCGCACTTCTAGGTGCTGCAGGTATTGCAGGTATTGCAATTGGTTTTGCTGCACAGACAACTATATCAAATTTAATAAGTGGCATCTTCTTATTAATAGAATGCCCTTTTACCGTTGGCGACACTATCGCATACAGCGAGGTAAATGGCATTATCGAATCAATTGACTTACTTTCTACTAAAATAAAAACATTTAATGGCAAACTTATCCGTGTGCCGAACGAAATTTTTATAAAAAATGTTGTTACTAATAATACGTACTATAAAAATCGCCGTATTTCTTTTTCTATAACTATCAAAGAAAGTCAATCAAGTTCAGAGGTTATTTCATTACTAACAAATACCTTGAACCAATGTAATGACTGTTTAAGTACACCAGCTCCTATTATTTTTCTCAATAAAGTTACCTATTTCGGAGTAAATTATACTGCACAAATGTGGGCACCAACAAATAAAGTTATCACAGCTGGAAGGAGCATGACCGAATTACTAAAAAATACCCTCGAAAGAAATAACATCAAAATAATCCACATTAGCCACATCACATAAAAATAAAAAACACACTGTTTTTAAAAGGAAGTAGATATGTTCAAGAAAATACTGTTTGTACCTCTTTTATTTATGTTTAACCCCGTTTCTGCATATCAAAATATCGCAGTTATTGGCACAGGATATGTTGGATTAGTAACTGGTGCGGGTCTGGCCGAATATGGCAATACTGTTATATGTGCAGATATTGATGATGCAAAAATTCAGAATCTACAGATAGGAATCATTCCCATTTACGAGCCTGGCCTTCAAGAGCTTGTTATAAAAAACATGGAACATCGTCGTCTCAGTTTTACTAGTAACGTTGCTGATGCAATACAAACAAATGATGTTATCTTTATTGCCGTTGGCACCCCAATGGGAGATGATGGCAATGCTGATATGCGCGCTGTAAATAGCGTATTACAGACTATTGCTCAATGCATACATTCACCTAAACCAGAAAATCAACACATCTTAAACAAAAGAAAGAAAATTATTGTAATAAAAAGCACAGTACCGGTTGGTACTGGCCAATGGGCACGTAAACAATTGGAAGCAATGGGTATATCACCAGATCTTTTTTATATGGTAAGCAATCCTGAATTTTTGAAAGAAGGCAGCGCAGTACATGACTTTTTGTACCCAGATCGCATTGTTATTGGTACAAACCATTATTACCCGTACATCACTATGTTAGATATTTATAAAGCAGCATCAGAAAAAAATATTTTTATACTTGAAACCTCAATAGAAACAGCTGAGACAATAAAGTATGCTTCAAACGCTTTTTTAGCAGTTAAATTAAGCTATATCAATGAACTTGCTAATCTATGTGATAAAACAGGTGCTGATATTGCCATTGTTGCATGGGGAATGGGACTTGATCAAAGAATTAGCCAACAATTTTTACAACCTGGCCCCGGTTTTGGCGGCTCATGCTTTCCTAAGGATTCATTGGCATTATTACGTATTGCCCAAAAATTGGGTACAGACTTGCATGTAGTAGAGGCTTCACTTATAGCAAATGAAAAACAAAAAAGAAAGCCTGTAGAAAAATTATTGCATCTTATGGATAATAATATAGCAGGAAAAACCATTGCTGTTTTAGGATTGGCTTTTAAAGCAAATACTGATGACATTCGCTACTCACCAGCTAGTACCACAGTCCAAATGTTGCTTGAAAATGGTGCTTTTGTACAAGCATACGATCCAGCGGCCATACAAAATATGAAAAAACTCTTTCCAAATATTACCTATTCTTCAAGCGCCTATGAAGCCCTTAACAAAGCTGATGCGGCAATTATTGTCACTGAATGGGCTGAATTTTCTCAACTGGACCTTGAAAGAGTAAAAAATCTTCTTAAAACACCTATTATTGTTGATACACGTAATATGCTTGACCCATATGCGCTTAAACAGGCAGGTTTCGCCTTTTCCACCATGGGAAGGGGGCATAAAAACAGCCTCTAATAGCTTGAATGCACCCTCCAAAGTTCCCCCCCTTTTTTTAAATACTTTCAACCTGAAATAATCGGGTTTGACAATGTTTTCTATTAGTGTATAATTAATGGTAGGTAAAGGTGAAGAATATGAAAAATGGAGGTTGTTATGAAAAAGTCATTTTCTATATTAATTGTGATATTACTCACGACTGGCTCTATAGGTACAACTCAAACATTCATTAGAAACTTTGGTAGAAACTTTAGTAAAAAGATAGGTTTAAAAGAAGCGTTTTCAAGTATTAGACCATTCACTTCTAAAGCCCTGAATTATACAAAAGAAAATTGGACAAAGTGGTATCTTTGGAAAACATACGCTGAATATGGCATTTT
The DNA here is from genome assembly GCA_020431705.1 of Candidatus Dependentiae bacterium. Taxonomy (NCBI): domain Bacteria; species Candidatus Babelota bacterium. The sequence continues at coordinate 17,183 of JAGQHQ010000014.1, read as the reverse complement.
AGGTGTAGAATCCGCATTTAAATTTGCAGTACCATTTTATGCACTCTTTAATTCTAATGAAACCTTAAATAAAAAATCTATAAAAAAAGCTTGTAGTGAAGGCGCACTGAATATTTGGAATGGTTGGCTGTTTACGAATACAGTAAAAAATCCTATGAAAGTATTTTTCCAGGTAATGTCCGCTCCAGCCAGAGAAGCTCGAGAAAATAATAATTATATCGGTATATTTGGCAGATAAAAATTACGGATAAAAAATGGAGTTTATAATGAAAAAGTTATTATTATCTTTAATTATTAGCCTAAGTTTTTTGAGTACAACTACAAACACATTCTCAAAAAAAGCATTCAAAACGATACCTTGGAGAAACTGTATTACTATAGCAAAAAATATTGCGAAAAAATATGGCACGCCATCTCATTATATTGTATTCCGTAAGGGAATTAATATTGGCCTAGTTACTGGCCTTTTTTTGGCACCATTTTTCACAGAAGCCAATAAAGATAGATCATATAAAGAATGCACAAAAATTGCATGGAAAAATACAAAATATTTTGGTGGACTACTTGGACATGAGGTGTACATGATCCCCAAAAAGATTGGAAAGGCTTTTGCTGGTCCTGGTGCAGCTGCCAGAAACAAAGACTATAGATTTTTAGGAAGGTAAAAAATTTGTCTTGATGTACTTGCTGGAACAAGTAGAGCAAGCAAAAGTGGATCGCAACTACATATTCATTGTGAGACCTTAAAAATACAAAAAACAACCTTCTTCACACAAAAAAGGCCTTGGTAATAAACCTTCTACCAAGGCTTTTACCTTTACTCACATTCTTTATTCAATAATTTTTAATACCTTTAAATGCTGCTCGGCGGAACGATGGTAACAACCATGTCTTTGCCCAATAGTGCACAGCAAGAGAACCACTTGCAACCCATTTTGTTTTATCAATATCATACTCTTGTGAGCCTAGCGGATAAAAATACAGCGCAGGTAATGCAATATTTTTATAAAAAACACTCTTTGCATACTTTAAAAATACTTTGGTACACAACACTGGCCCTGTCCGCTGCGTCACCGCTTGCTTACCTTCAAACTGTTGCCAGTTATACTTAATAGCGTTAATCAGCTCTCGCACTAGTGGATGGCCTGGCACAGAGCCAATCACACCAATACCAAGCTGTACCATACCACTATCAAGCGGTTGAATACCAATGTAAAAATCAAACAACCGATGCAATTCATCAAACGCTCGTAAACACTCTTGATCCATATCAACATACACACCACCATACCGATATAAGATCTCATAGCGCATCATGTCAGAAATTTCTGCTGGGTTACGTGACTTAGTAATATATTCAATATTTTTAAAACCAAAACCCCTGATATCATCTTGCGTCCATAAACGATAACACCAATCAGGATGAATCAGTTTCCAACTTTGCTGAAATGCTCTGAATTCTTGCGGAACTTCTGTTCCTATCCAAATTTGATGAATAATTTTTGGAATTCTCTGTCTCATACTCCCCTGATCTTGCTTGTCAAAATCTCGGCCAGAAACATGAAGGGATTCAGTATAAGCACATTGAAGAAGCTCTCTAAAACTATTATTGTTATATAAATTCCTAAAAAAATCTAAAATATCATCCGCGCTCACACCAACTTCTTTAAATGTGCGCTTCGCATAATCAGTATTTGGATAACGAGAAATTTGCATTGCATCATCAAAATCATGGTAGATAAATGCATACGAAAAAAAGGGTATAAAAAATAAAAAAAATAACATACACCTTTTAAAAAATTCCTTCAATTCATACAACATATTCTTGATACCATTTGTATGTAGCAGTAAGTCCATCAAAAAAGTTTATTTGTGCATGCCAACCAAGTTGATTAATTTTATCAACGGCTAAAAGTTTTTGTGGTGTACCATCCGGTTTAGTTATATCAAATACCAACCTCCCTTGAAAGCCAATAACCTCTTTTATAGACAATGCCAATTCTTTGATAGTCATATCAATACCAGTTCCAATATTAATAATCTCAGAGCCATTATAATTATTCATCAAAAATACAACCGCGTCAGCAAGATCATCAACAAACAAAAACTCGCGTCGTGGACTGCCAGTCCCCCACACCACAACTTCTTCTTCATTATTAATTTTCGCCGCATGAAATTTTTTTATAAGTGCAGGAATAACATGAGAATTCTCCCCATGAAAGTTATCCCCAATCCCATACAAATTAGTTGGCATACAAACAATAAAATTAGTATCGTGTTGTTTGTTATATGCTTGACATAATTTTATGCCCGAAATTTTTGCAATCGCATACCATTCATTTGTCGGCTCCAATGGACCAGTTAATAAATATTCTTCTTTCATCGGCTGCGGACATTCACGCGGATAAATACACGAAGACCCTAAAAATATTAATTTTTTTACTTTGTGCCTATATGCTACATGAATCACATTTGCAGCAATCATAATATTGTCATAAATAAAATCTGCCGAATAAGTATCATTGGCCAAAATACCACCAACTTTTGCTGCCGATAAAAAAACATACTCAGGCTTCTCTTCCTCAAAAAAAGAATTTACTGCCCGCTGATCACACAGATCAAGTTCGCCGCGTGTTGCCGTAATAAAATTAGTATAGCCATTTTTTCTGAGCATACGCATAAGCGCTGAACCCACTAAACCTCTATGCCCTGCAATATATATTTTCGCCCTTTTATTCATTGGTATTACTCAGCACACTCTTGCTTTTATGATTACCATCAGATACAACTGCTTTTTCAACAAACTTACAATCCTCTTTTACCATCAATGCAACCAAATCATAAAATGTAAGGTGTGGTTGCCATCCAAGTTTTTCTTGTGCCTTAGTAGCATTACCAATAAGCTGTTCAACTTCTGCTGGACGAAAATAATTAGGATCAACAAAAACAAGTGGCCTACCTGTTTCTACGTCATATCCCACCTCATCAATACCGGAACCTTTCCACACAATAGTAATGCCTATTTCTTTAAATGAAAGTTCAACAAACTCACGTACTGAATGCATTTGACCAGTTGCGATAACAAAATCTTCTGGTTGCTCTTGTTGTAGCATGAGCCACATTGCATAGACAAAATCTTTTGCATAACCCCAATCTCGTTGGGCATCAAGATTACCCAAATATAATGCATCTTGTAGTCCATATTTTATCCTAGCCACTGCACGGGTAATTTTTCTTGTTACGAATGTTTCTCCTCGGCGTGGCGATTCGTGATTAAACAAAATACCATTGCAGGCAAACATCTGATATACCTCACGATAATTTTTTGTGATCCAAAAACCATATAATTTTGCAACACCATATGGTGAACGAGGATAAAATGATGTAGACTCCGTTTGCGGCACTTCTTGAACCTTACCATATAATTCACTAGTAGAAGCCTGATAAAATCGCGTTTTTTTAGTCAATCCCAAAATACGAATTGCTTCTAAAATGTGCAATGTCCCAAGCGCATCAACCTGTGCTGTATATTCTGGCATTTGAAACGAAACAGCGACATGGCTTTGTGCAGCTAAGTTATAAATTTCATCTGGTTGTATCTGCTGAATCAAACGAATAATATTGGTTGCATCAGTGACATCACCATAGTGGAGAAAGAAACCATTTTTACCTCTTTCATGTCGATCATGGTATAAATGATTAATACGTGAGGTATTGATTAAAGAAGTTCGCCGTTTCACTCCATGAACTTCATACCCTTTTTTAAGTAAAAGTTCCGCCAGGTACGAACCATCTTGTCCTGTAATTCCAACAATTAATGCCACTTTCATTGCTGTCTTAGAAGCACTAAAGATATTCATCAGCTGCGTGTTCCTTAAGTTGTTGTACAATTTTTTTTACCTGCTCTGCTTTTTCACGCTTGGTTATTAGCAGCGCATCATTTGTTTGAACAATACATAGATCGTCAACACCCACAAGCGCTACCAATTTGTCTGAGACAGACACCATATTATTGCGTGAGTCAACAGTCAGTACCTGTGTTTCCTTATCGCTATGCTCTTTTTCAAGTGATAAAAAAACTTCAATGTTTCCAACATCACACCATGAAAAATCAACCGGCATTACCCAAACATTATTACTTTTTTCCATGATGGCATAATCGATTGAATCCATTGGAAGAGTGTTATAATCGCCCATGCCGTAGCAATAATCACGTATACCGTCAAACATTGTTAAAGCATACATTTTAAACTCATTAAGAAAGACTGAAACTTTACCTCCAAACATACCAATATTCCATAATTTGTTGTTTGATTTAAGATAATGTTTTGCAACCGCAAGCGATGGTTTTTCATGAAAGTGCGTTACTTTAAATGGGGTAATACCATCGTTAGATTTGGTTATATCAAATTCTATGTATCCATACCCTGTTGCAGGATAAGTTGGCATTACACCAAAAAGAAGTAATTGATTGTTGTGCCTAATAAAATTAATTCCATGCTCTACAAAACCAGCAAATTTTTTTGCATCACGATCTGGAATAAACGGATCAGCCGGTACAAAAATTACAATCGCATTTTTGTCATGTTTATATAACTTAAAACAGCTTAATAAAATTGCCGGTGCTGTATTGCGAGAACCAGGCTCCACCACAATAGCGCCTATTTTGTTTCCCACTAAATCTTGAATATTCTTTTTATGATACTCTGTCGTACTTATCCAAATATTTTCTCGAGGCACCAATAGTGCAGCTCTATCAATCGCCTGGTCAAGCAATGTTTTATTGCCCATTTCTAGCAGTTGTTTTGGTTTACTTTTTCTGCTCAGCGGCCACAATCGTTCACCATTACCACCAGCAAGAATCACAAAGTAAACATGAGAATTTTTTTGAGAATTGGAGTAAAGATAATTACTCATGTGACTTCCCAACAACGCCAACACTACTACTTTGATCAACAGCTTCATTCATCTTCCCCTTTTTTTGATATTTATTTACATAAAAAATATGTTTAACTCTCTTTTTTACAAAATTAATTCTTTTTCTATACCATTTTTATCATTAAAAAACAAAACGCTCCAGAAAATAATATTCTGAAGCGTTTTCATATATTAAAAAATAAATAGTACGTAAAATACACGCATTAAAAATGCTATTTTTTTTCTACTTTATTACCCACAATAGCATGTCTATCCATAAACCTGTCAACAAAGTTTTCTTTCATACGATACTTAAAAAACTCCACATCTCGCTTGTTTCTATCACTGTCAACAAATAAAAAGAAAATAACTTGTTTCCATGTTCTTGATTCTCGAGGATATCTTTCTTTAAGCTCACAACGTAATCGCTCATTTTTTTCGTGATTTTCTTGGTCAATCTTACGAAGTTTTTCAATCATTTGACTGTAAACTTCTGAATCAATGAAAGAGATATAAGTAAAAAATGTAGTTTCTTTTTTACATAAGTCTTCGTCACAATAGTGAGGCTCTTCAGCAGAAAAGGAATGCACACCCATAAGCAATAATAAAGGAAATAAAACAAAAGAAAAAATAGTTTTTCTATACATATACAAACCCCTTAAGTAAAAAATATAAACAGTAAATCAATAACGTAAATTTATGTTATGATAATAGAAGAAATGAATATTTACAAGTTTCACAAAACCTTTTTCTTTTGGACCTCAAAAGGTATGTATACCACAACCCAGCCGACATTAAAATAATAATGAATGGTTCACAAATAAGACGATAACGCGCACAACCATCAAAACCAGTTATTATTAAACATTGTGTTATAAATAAGAAAATTAATAATCCAATACCATACTGTTTTTTTATAGCAAGCACCATAAAACCCAAAAAAAATGGTATAATACGCACAAATGACCAAACCGCATCCCACGATGCAATAAGCTGTAGTATAGTTGAATCAGTTCCATGTCGCACATATGCATTAATTTTATCAAAAAAATCACCTGGCATAGCAAAGAATGAACAATCACCTCCTTTTAATGCAGGCTCCAATAATACTTTTAATTGCGTAGAAAAAAGACCAAATAAACTTTTGCATACGTTTTTAAACCATACATAAATAAAAATAAGTGGCTCCTTACTTAAATAGTCAAAAAATAATTTTTTAGCATTGTTCCAACCAGACTCATCAAAGCTATGTGTTCCAGTAAATTTAAGCGTTATTTGCATATAATGTTTTGATGTATCACCATGCAATTGCGCTAACACTTTTGAGAAAAAAACATGGTAGATATTCAAGCTTGTTAGTGGCGCAAGAGCAAAATATCCCCACATATAATAATTGTACATCATATATAATACTATTGGACCATACGCACTACATAAAAATGTACCAATAACTCGTAATCGACTTTGTTTTGATAAAAACAACAAATACAGTGTTACTACGGGAATAAACAGTAATGCTGAAGGTTTTACTAGAATAGAAGATCCTATCATTAGACCAGCAAAAAAATATTTTTTTTTCAAAAATAGCCACCAAAAAAGTAATAATAAAAAAAGCAATACAGTTTCTGCTAACACAAAGTGCGGATACGTTAAAAAGCCTATATTGATAGCAGAAAAAAATGCGGCAATGTTAGCTACACGAATATCAAACAGCTGTAGCGAAACAAGAAATATAAGTAAACAGGAAACTAAGCCCAAAACTATTTGAACTACAATAACTGGTGTATACAAATGCCCAAAAATTGTATACAAAACACCTAAAAAAAATGGATACCCAACCGGCTGAATTGGTGCACTTTGCATATTATGCGGATCAACCAAAATATTATTCTCAGCAAAATTAACTGCAATACGATCATACCCCGGGGAATCAATTTCTAAATGTGATTGTTGATCTGGAATATGAAAATAAATAATAAATGTAAGAAAAACATAAAGCACTAAATAAAAGCATAATCTTGTGTATTTCTGCATAATCATAGAGAAAAAATATAGCCAATAGTTGCAAAGTACTCAATTGGCGCATTACCTACTAATTTAAAAAAAATCAAAAACTAAACAGTACATTCACCGCCGCCAGCACACGCAAGTTGATCAACCATTAAACTCAGCTGAGCTGTTGTAAGCAAGCGACTATACTCAATCGGTGGAACAAATATTGGTTGCTTGATACGATCAAAAAATGTTGTCAGTAACTGTGCATGGCCTTTGTCTGGTGTTAATGTTTTTTTATCAAACAGTGGACCAACGCCGTAACCAGTAAGAATCTTATAATCATCCATGATAATTGTTTTACTATCAAAAAAAAGCTCCATGCGTTCTTTGCCAACTTTTGTATTTCCAAGTGCCGTATAAAGTAAAGTACAAATTGATCCATCAGCATACTTAATCTGTGTGGAAAAATTGTCTGTTGGAAATAACGCATTTTTTGCGCCATGAATTGCTTCCACAGATACCGCTAGTGGCTGAGAATCTGTCAAAAAATTAAATAGATCAAAAATATGACATGCCTCACCAATAATACGCCCAGCACCTACATCTGTTTGCACCCAATGCTCAGCTGGAATATAACCAGCATTCATTCGATAATAAATAACCAATGGTGTTTCTCTTGTTTGTATTACCTTTTTTATTTTTTGCATAAACGGAGAAAAGGAACGATTATAATCAACACATAACAAATGATTCTGGCTATTCTCAAAAAGTTTTTTAAATTCATTAAGCTGTTCAATATTAGTAACCATCGGCTTTTCTAAAAATACTGCTTTGCCACTTTTTAATGCGCGTAATGCTTGATCTGCATGAAATAAATGTGGAGAAGCAATTACAGCAACATCAATCAAATCATTTTCAAAGAGCTCTTGGTCATCTGCTAGAACATGAGCTGCTTTATATTGACGTGCAACTGTAAGTGCATTTGCTGTATTAACGTCAACAATAGCATCTAATTTTGTCTGTTTAAGCTCTGAAAGTATCGGCAATAGTTTCACTTTGGCAAAGCCACCAACACCAATAATTCCAACACGTAAAAGCCCTGCCTTTTGCGCAGGCACAAACATCGTAGGATATGATTTATCTTCTATAAATTCACTTTTTTTATACTCCAACTTAGATAACTTAGCTTCCTCTTTTCGACCAGATGTATCGCAAAATTCATCCGATTCGTGATAATATAATACTGCACCCAAAGACTTTTTTTCTCTTATTCTTTGATATGCATGAGAAGCCTCTTCTAAACAAAAGGTATCTGGCAAAAGCGCACGAAGATTTAATTTTTCCGACTCAATAAGTTTAACAACTGCCTGCATGTTACGATTTTCTGTCCATCTGACATAGGCATATGGGTAATCATTATCACGCAACTCATATGAAGGATCGTATCTTCCTGGGCCATAAGAACAAGAAATCAAAAAATCAATCTCTTTTTTATATAATGGATCTCTCTGCAACCCAAGGCCAACGTCACCTACTAAAACAACTTTGCCTTTTTTTCGTGTTAACTCCATTGCTTGTTGTATGATTGCATCACTTTTGGATGCTGCAGTAATTATTGTAACATCAACACCTTGATGATCTGTTGCAAACCTAATCTCTTGCGCAAAATTTTTTTCCTCACTTGCGTTATATACTCGGTCCGCACCGCACTTTTTTGCAAGAGTCAAACGATCATTAACTAAATCAATCCCAAAAACGGTGCCTCCAGCATTTTTTGCAAATTGCACCGTAACTTGCCCGAGTAATCCTAGGCCAATAACACACACATTCTCTCCAAGCTGCACCTGTGCACGCCGAATACCTTGCAGCGCAATAGCACCAATTGTTGTACCACTTGCTAAAGCTAAATAGTTTTTTTCATGCACTCGAACAGCTAAGTGTTCTGGCACACAAACAATATCGGCATGCTGCGCATAGCCAGCCCCAGCACATGCAACATAATCACCAACCTGCAATGATACTACTTTTTTTCCAGCAGCGATTACTTGACCAGAGCACGAATACCCAAGTGAGTGAATACTGCCACTTAATTTTTGCTGAACCAATGCTTTGGTCACCTGCATCCCATTTTGCGAAATTGAATGTAATATTTTTTTAATTTTTGCAGGAACATTACTCATCATACTTTTTTGTGCAGCAGTAATAGTTGCCTGTTCTGTCCCAGAACTAATACACGAGTAATGAACTTGAACAATAACTGAGTAATCGTCCAATACCGGCTGTGCCACCTGTTTTATCGAAAGCACACCCTTATCTAAAAACAGCTGCCTCATGGATTACGCTCCTGTGATGGTTCTTGATTAGAAATAAAGATATCTAAAATACTGCGTGCTGGCCAAAACAGGTGCTCCTGCTTTCCTGCTTCTTCGATGCCTTTATATAAAAGACCACAAAAGTCTAAAACTATTTTGTTTCTTAATAATTTACGATCAATTGCCTTAAATCGCCGATGTGCTACAAGATACACCACAACATCAGCAACTTCCAAGCCATCAGAAGCCTTTACTACACAATCACCAACATGTTGTATCATGCTCTCTTTATTAACGTATGGTTCACAAACCAACAGATTACCTACTTTTTCCTGTATCAACGTTTTTGCAATACTAAGCGCAGGAGACTCTCGCAAATCATCAACATTCGGTTTATACGTTGCACCCAACAACAAAATTGTACATGTGCCAGTATTTTTCATTTGCCAGCTGGCGACAGTATCTTTAATTTTTTTAACAAGCGTTTGTGGGCGCTGTTCATTTATAATTCGTGCAGTATGCAATAACGTTGCTTCATTCTTAAATGTTTGAACCAAAAACCAAGGATCAATTGCTATACAATGCCCACCAACACCTGCTGTTGGCCTCAGTATATTTACTCTTGGATGCATATTGGCTAGCTCAATAACTTCATACGGATTAAGACCAGCAGCATCAGCCATTGCCGCAACTTGATGCGCAAATGCAATCTCTACATCACGTAAACTATTTTCAACCAATTTTACCATCTCTGCCGTTGCAGCATTAGTCAAATATAATGCGCCTTGCACAAAGTATTTGTACAAATATTGCGCCTGCTCAACACATATTCGATTAAGACCGCCAATTACCCGAGAATTTTCAACAAGCTCTTTAAAAATCTTTCCTGGTAATACACGCTCTGGACAATGTGATACAAAAATATCAATACCAACCTTTAAAGCTGTTCTTTTTTCCAAGAACTCTGCTAATTTTTGTGTAGTACCAACTGGCACTGTTGATTCTAGAATAACTACATTCCCTTTTTTGAGAACTTCACATATCTGCTCAGCTGCTGCAAATACAGCTGAAACATCTGCTTGTTTATTTTCCTTAAGTGGTGTTGGTACCGCAATAATGAAGTAATCAGCTTTCGGCATTTCAATAACAGCTTGTAGTTGTTTACTACTTAAAACAGTCTGTAGCTTTTCATATATTTCTGGCTCTTGAATGACTGGATCACCTTGGTTTATTCTTTGAACTCGCTGTACATCAACATCAAAGCCAACAACATCAAAGCCACTATCAGCCAATATTATTGCTGTTGGCAAACCAATATAACCAAGTCCAACAACACAAACCTTTTTCATCTGCCTATCCTTTTCTGAAACAGATCGTACCTCAGCACCTGATACCAATACATTGTTTTCTATTGCAGCCTCTTGCTTATACGCCCCATTTTGCACACTGCCAAGATCATCATCACTAGTACAATCATTTTTTTCTCTATCTTGTTTTGAATATTGCTTTTCTATGATTTCAACAATTTTTTGCGCAGCATAGCCATCACCATAGATCCTGTTTGGGTTAATAGTTCCTACATCCCGCTCTAAAATATCTTGCATAGTATGCTGTATTTTTTCCGTATCAGCACCAACAACATGCGCCATCCCGGCCCACACACCTTCCATTCTCTCTGTTTTTTCTCGCAAGACAATTACATGCTTACCAAGGCTAATTGCTTCTTCTTGAATTCCGCCAGAATCAGTAAGAATAATATCCGCAACCCGTAATAAGAAAACTAATTCTTTATATGCAAAGGGCTCGCATAAATAGGTATTTGATAATGATGAAAATTGCACTTTTTCAATAGCACGAATAACATTTGGATTAGGATGGTATGGATAAAAACAAAACACATCCTGATGCTCCTGTAAAAAATTCTTTACAGTTGTAAGTATTCGTTCAATCCCACTCCCAAAGGATTCTCTCCGATGAACAGTAAGTAACATAATTTTCTGATGTTTGGTCTTACATTGTGCAACATAATCAACAATGTTTGTTGCAATCTCAACAGAACCATCATCGATTTTTTCACACAATATACGAAGCGCATCAACCACAGTATTACCTGTACAAAAAATACGATTTTTAGCAACCTGCTCTGCGGATAAATTATCAACAGCATGTTCTGTCGGTGCAAAATGGAGTTGCGCAATTGTACTAACAAAATGACGATTCATCTCTTCCGGAAATGGTGCATACAAATCATAGGTGCGCAAACCAGCCTCAACATGTCCTATTGGAATCTTTAAATAAAAAGCAGCAAGCGCTGCGGCCATAGTTGATGTTGTATCACCTTGCACCAAAACAAGTTTTGGTTTTATCTGAGTAAAAATATTTTTCGTTTTTTGCAGAACTGACTGTGTTAAATAAAATAAATCTTGATCAAGGCGCATTACTCCAAGATCAAAATCAGGTTTCATACCAAAAATAGTAAAAACTTCATTAAGGAGCTCACTGTGCTGCATAGTAGAAAGCAATATAACATGGTAGCCGGCATTGCGAAGCGCCCAATACACTGGCGCCATTTTTATACCCTCTGGCCGCGTTCCAACCACAACAACTACTGGTTGCTTTGCATTACTCACAGGCATACTCCTGTTTTTTTCTATATACCTACTTTGTTTTAATTTTGTGGACAAACATACCACATTAGGAATTCTTGGCAAAGACCATAAGCAGAGTTAGATTAACAATAATCATAACCCGAATAAAAAACAAAACAAAAAAAAGGAACCCACCATTTTTCAACACACCACTCTTCAACAATCATATATCAAATACCACTATCTTGCACTTGTCAGCGCCTCATTACTCATTCGCGCACTTGTTTTTGGTTTGTATATAAGCAACAATGAACGTTACCGCCAACCAGATAGCATGGATTATCACAATTGCGGATTATGTATTTACTCTGGCAATGGCATGCAACGACCAGATACAAAAGACTATATTTTCTGGAGAACACCTGGATATCCACTTTTTTTATCTACTTTTTACAAGCTATTTGGCATTACACAAACCAAAATAAATGATAATGAAAAAGCAATTCAAATTGCACTTTGGACACAAGTTATTATTAACTCGTTTATTCCACTGTTTATTTTGTTTTTAGCTTTTGCAATTACTAACTCATTATTTGTTTCCACTGTCACTGCATGGATTATTGCTTTACACCCTGGCTTTATTCTGAGCAGCGGCTTTCTACTTTCTGAAGGCATTGCACTTATTTTTTTCTTTTTATTCTTGCTCGGGTTGTATTCAATATTATATAAGCCATCCCCGCAAAAGAGCCATTCTGATTTGTCTAAAATTTCAGCGGATAAATCAAAAAACTATACTCTCTTAAATTTTTATAGATCAAACAACGTATATTTCTTAGTCATCTTTGCCGCCCTAGCCTTAGGAATAACAACATGGATTAGACCAATGGGGCAATTTGTATTAGTTGTTTCCGTTGGGTTATTATTTATTTTTGATAACACACCACTGAAAAATCGTTTAAAAAAAATCGGACTATTTACTCTCATTTTTTTTGCAAGTATTTCCCCTTGGTATATACGCAACTATAATTTAACGGGCCGGTTCTTTTTTTGCCCAATGTTTGGTGTATATCTAAATACTTTTAATGCACCAAAAATAGTACGTAGAATAAAAAAAGTTTCACTCGAAGATGCTATAAGAATGCTCTACGAACATGCACATTTAAAAATAAATAAAAAAAAGAAAGCACTCACTGGCACAACAAGAATTGTTTCAAAGGAAGCAGAAGTGGGACAACTTGCTTGTAAAATCATATGTGCGCATCCCTTTTGGTTTATTTATGACTGGATAAAAGAAGTACTTAAAACTATCTTTGACTTGTATACTTATCAACTTGTTGCACTGCATAATAATATCTTTAAATATGATCCAGTCGAGGAATTTTTACTCACTAAGTGGTCCGAAACACTCTGGCTTAAACCGTTACCCTCGTTAACACGCTTACTTGCATGGCTAGAAGTCTTTTACACACTATTTCTTTGGATTGGTATTTTCTTAGGAAATTGGTTCCTTATACTCAAACCAGTCACAACAAAAGGTCTTTGGGCACTATGGCAAGACCCTAATAGATTGTGGCTTATCACAGCATTCATTATGTTTTCACTCGTATTTATGACTGGTGGCTTTGGCTACGCCCGGTTACGCCTACCAGCCGAGCCACTATTGATCATTCTTTCTCTCATGGGATGGATACATATTTCTATATGAAATCACCCAGAGGCAATGTAGCAAACAACAGAAAGACGCTTAATTCTATGTGAAAAGCACATCGATACGCTTGATTTTTGCCTATTTGAATATAAAATAATAAAGGGGTATTTGTTTTATTTTTCATTTAGGGGATATTATGAAAAAGAGTCAACGCAGTACATATCGTACCAAATTATATATTGGTACATTTGCTTTACTCAATTTTTTATCACTTACTGTTGATGCACAGGAAAAAGATAATGTAGTTGCATTGGCTACAACATGCAACAATAAAGCCACATACAATCAAATAAAGATCGCACTTACTACAGATAAATCACTTGCGCAAAAATTAGCACCAGTAATTGCCAAGAACTTTGTACAATTCAATCAAAGCAGATTTTGCATTAAACTGATACAAAAAATAGTACAGATAGATAATACCCACCTTCAGGTACTTATCAAAGCCGCAGCACAAAACATTTTACAAACAAACCCTACGATTCTACATTTTTTTACACAATATCCAACATGTAAATCATTTGTACAAAATGCGTTAGATGATTTATCAAAAAATACTCAACTTCCTTTTGATCGCATGATGACTGCACTAGCATTTAACAAAATAGATGGCTATGCATCCAAATTGAAACTTTATAGCTATGCATCAAAATTAAAAAAAGAAAAAAAATCGAATTACTGCCAAACAGAACAACACATCATTAATAACTTTTCTTTCGTTGTTAATAACGGATGTGGAACCTCAACTCACCAGGTATATGTTGAAGACCCCCGCCTACAAAATATGATCCACTGTATCATTGCAAAAGAGAAAGAACTTCAAGATAAGTATTATACCTTCATTCATGGCCAAAGATGGAAATATCAATTTATAGAAGATTGGTTTGCGTGGTTGTGGGAACAAAAGCATAAAAAAAAGCTTGACGACTTTTTATTCTTGCATGTCAGAACTTTTTGTTCAGACATATCAATACTTCAAGAAGAAAGTGATTTAAGAAAAAAAATTTTAAAAAATGGAAGAACGTCTGAAGAAGTTCGTCAACGAATGCTATTTATGAACTATGCTTTTTTTGCTAATACAAACACATACGGCAGTTGCTCTGCTAGTTATATTTCAAACAATAGCAACAATGGCACTATTCATATCACGCCCTGTGAAGTTTTTGTACTCCACAACTATGAATTTATATACAAACAATTTGAAAAAGAACTCATTGAATTACAAAAATTACACGCATCACTCTCAAAATATGGCAATACATTACTTATTGCCATACCAAAAAAAACTGCTGACCACTCTGTTTTATGTGCAAAGGGAGGAGGCCTTCCCCACGATCCAATAGCAATCAATGGTTACAAAAAACCAACAAACAAACTTTCTTTAGTTATGAATGCATTACAAAGAGATGCCAGCACAGTAACAGATAGCGATAGAATTGAGTTTTGCTTATCGATGACTATGGATACTTACGGAGGCCTTAACCCATCAAGTGGCATAAAGATATTTCAATTCAATACAGTTGATCAAAGCGTGTGGCGCATATATCAAGAAAAAAACAATGCGCTAAAAGAAAAAATTGCACATGCAATCAAAGAATATGAACTCAAAGAACAATCGAAACAAAACATGCCTCAACAAATACATGAAAAACCTAAAGACCAAACAATATGGCATAAAATTCAAAAAGTACTCAAAACACATTTTAAAATAGGGGTGTAAATATGAAATTATTACGTTATTTGCTTTTTTTTGTCTCAACTGCACATTTTTTCCTGTCAAACAATATAATAGCTAATAAGCACGATGCAGGTTCTGTCTTACCGCTTATTACCAAAACGGTAGATGGTAAAAAAGTGGTATACGCTTTTTTAGGTCGAGAAGGCTATGGTGCAGATAAGGGAACATATGACGATTTTGGCGGTGCAGCAGATCCAGGAGAAACGCCTTTGCAATCAGCAGCACGTGAATGCTCTGAAGAAATGATATCTCACAAAACAATTAGTATGTCTGTCCAAGAAATTGAGAAATATATTGCTCCACAAGCTGGTAATACAAAATATGTTATTACGCAAAAAAATGTCGGTACTAAAAAAAGTAATATGGTTACCTATATAACATACTTTCCTGAGCATCTTATTGATCAATGTATTGACCGATTTTACACAGAAAAAAAATTTGTAAAACAACATAAATATCGAGAAAAGGATAGGCTTGCTCTTGTTGAATGGGATTTACTCAAAAAAACAATTGCCCAAGGTAAAAAAACAGTTAAAGCAATTGTAATTGACTCAAAACAACAACGCCAACAAAAAAAAATATCGCTGCGCCCAATTTTATGTTGCAAATTAAAACAATTTTGTCAAAATAAATCATGCAAAGGTAGCAAAAATTAGCCATGTATATTGTAAAAGGATTTCTATGAATATGCTTTATGCACCTTGGCGGACTAATTATACCGAAACTGAGGCAAAAACGAAAAAAGAAACTGCAACAGAAAATGAGTGTGTTTTTTGTGTGCAGCTAGAGGAAAATATTGACGAGCAGTATTACATCCTAAAGCGTTTCGAGCATTGTGTTGCCATGCTCAATCGCTATCCGTATAATGCAGGCCATCTATTAATAATGCCCTACGCACATATTGGCTTACTTGAAGATCTACCAAAAAAAACACGAATCGAACTTGTGGAACTGGTAACCCACAGCTGCAAAATCGTTCAAAACGTTCTTGATTGCCACGGAATTAATATAGGCCTTAATATCGGCAAAGCTGCAGGCCCAAGCATCCCATCTCACTTACATTTTCATGTATTGCCACGTTGGCAAGGTGATACCAACTTTATGCCTACCATTGGTAAAACAAAGGTAGTTTCTTCTGATTTAAATAAAATTTATGAACAACTTAAGCCATATTTTGAGATATTATCCCTCTAATATTAACTTAGAACATATACCAAAATTCACAGATACTTCAAAGTATAGAATATAGCAGCAAATCAAATTGCCGCTATTATGCGCACATAATGCATCTAATCCAGAAGGTATTAGAAGAGCGGTATATAAAAAATATCCCGAGTTGAAGAAAAGATCAGATAAGAAGAATAAAAAATAGTATATACGGATAGTGTATGTATTGAATCCTGGAGTGTGAGTATAAACTCCAGGATTCAACCATACTAACCCCAATAACAGGGAATATTGTTATTTCTTGTTGATGATGTTAGCAAGCCATTCAGGTGAATCTTCAGCTATTTTTTCAGTATTTATAGTGATGTATCCTTTTTTAATACCGAAATATACTGCACCACTAGCAGCACCGGCAGTTAGAAGAACAGCTGTTCCATGCCTGTTATATTTCTTCCTTGCAGCATCAATAAGAGCTTGTTGTTGTGCAATTTGATTTTCTAGCTTTTCTTTATTTTTCAATAGATCAGCATTTTTATTGTATACACTATCAACCTCATCTTTAGAAAACGTTGCTGTCTCTCCAGCAACAGCAAGCTGCACACATGTAATAAGTTGATTACCAACTTCAATAACGTGTTTTCTTGGCCATTGTGATGATAAGTGATGGTCTAAGTAATTCTCTGTACGATTAGTAAACATATTAGCGCATGCAGAAAGTTTAGTAGGTATGTTTTGATCATTATTATTTTTATTAATTG
>JAGQHQ010000013.1 GCA_020431705.1 Candidatus Dependentiae bacterium | reverse complement strand
GGAGTACATTAAAAATCAATAAACTTTTGAAGGGCTATGAAAAGCGGTGGCTTTTAAGCCACCCGTGCATTTACTTTAGGGGATATTTCATGTATAAAAAGATTTCAGTTGCAGGTATTGGTTTTGTCAATTTGTTGTTACTGGCTGGTTGTGCAGGCTATAAAGCAATGCCGTTACGTCGCCTTAATGCAAAGAATACATTTCATATGGAAGATAACTTTGTATATTTTGACTACAAGGTATTGGATGCAAAAGAGTGTAAAACATATCTAGGTCGTAATGTAATTGCAAAAGGATATCAGCCGATTCAAGTGAGTATTCATAATAACTCAAAGCATTATTTTAGCTTATGCCTAGAGAATCTGAGCTTGCCAGTTGTTCATGCGTACGAAGTTGCAGAATCTGTACACACAAATACGGTAAAGCGCGCTACAGTTTATGGTATATTGGGTATATTTATTTGGCCATTTATTATTCCTGCAGTTGTTGATGGATTTGGTTCTAAAGAAGCAAATGAAAAGCTAGATTTTGACTTTGCGCAAAAAGAGCTCAGGGACCAAATTATACAGCCATATTGCTCAGTGACAGGTTTGATTTTTGTGCCAATTAATGATTTCAGATCAGAGTTTTCTTTGTCTATTGTCGATTTAGATACTACTAAGACAATTGAGTTTTCATCTACTCGATTGCAAGCAAAGGTTACTACTAAATTTTAATTAAGGTATGATTAGAATGCCCCTGAAGAAATTTAGGGGCATTTTCTTCTTTTGTTTTCAGTAAATTTGAGTTATAATTAACAAATATACATATAACAACAGAAGTGGGGGGATTCTAACGGTTTACCTGTTGATCTTTTTGAACCCCTCAGTAAGGGGTTTCCTGGTTTCTAATCGATACTCAGATGTGCTCCTTTAATTATGTCTAGAAAGGACACATGTGAAAAAATTTTCTGATTTTACATTTTTGCCCGCGATTAAAAGTTCTTTAGAATCACTTGGTTTTACTGAGCCAACTGATATTCAATCAAAGACAATTCCATTATTACTTGATGACTTTAAAAGAGATGTGCATGCACAAGCTCAAACAGGAACGGGAAAAACTTTGGCTTTTGGTATACCACTGTTGCATGCTATTGATATTTCTAGAAAATCAGTCCAAGGTTTAGTGATGGCGCCAACACGAGAGTTAGCATCACAAATTTATGAAAGTTTACAAAGTATTTCTAAGCAAAGCGGTATTACTATTGAGGCGCTATATGGCGGTATGCCAATGGATAAGCAAATTGCATCTCTAAAAAAGGGTGTGCATATTGTCGTTGGTACACCGGGTCGCATTAATGATCACTTAAAAAGAAAAACATTAAAGCTTGATCAGCTTAGTATTTTGGTATTAGATGAGGCTGATATTATGCTTGATATGGGCTTTAGACAGGAAATTGATGTTACGCTTAAGTATACGCCAAAAAATAGAAATATATGGTTATTTTCAGCAACGATAATGTCTGGTGTAAAAAAATTAATTACATCGCACATGAAAGATGTTATAACGCTTACTTCTGGTCAAAAAAATGCAAGTAGCAGACAAGTAAAACAGTATTTTTGTGTCGTACAGCAGCGTCAACGTGTTGAAGCAACAGCTCGCTTTATTGCTGCAAGTCCAGACTTTTATGGTATTGTATTTTGCCGCACACGTTCGTTAACAGCTGATGTTGTAAAAGAACTATCTCGTAAGGGAGCAAAAGTTAACTGTTTGCATGGTGATATGCGCCAATCTGCACGAAATCATGTGATTAAAGGTTTCAAAAACAAAGAATTTAATGTATTAGTAGCAACTGATGTTGCGGCGCGTGGTATTGATGTTTCAGATTTAACGCATGTTATTAATTATAATATCCCTGATGATAATGAAAGTTATGTGCATCGTATTGGTAGAACAGGCCGTGCTGGCAAAGAGGGAGTTGCTATTTTGTTTGTTGCGCCATCTGAATTGTATCGCATGAACCGTTTGGAAAAAGTAACTAATTCTAAGCTTGAAGAAATTAAAATTCCACCGTTTGAATCTATTTTAAAAGTACGTATGAAAGAGGTTTCTGCTTTCATTACAAGTGTTGGTAAACATATAGATAAATCGTCTGCTATTGATAAAAGTTTAAGAGATCTTTTTGCTGAATGTGATGTGCAAGATTTAGAACATGCATTTGTTGCATTAATTAAAGATAAATTCTTTAATGGCATGAATGAGCAAACTGATTTTTCTACACCAACAAAAGAGCATCATTCGCGATCTACTAGACGTTTTTCTCGTGATGATCATCGCCACCGTAATAATGGGAATGATCGTAGTAGTGATCGCAGAAGGAGTGGTGGCAGAAGAAACATGAGATCAAAAAAACAAAGGGTATGAGTATAATAAAATCGATCTCGGTTTTATTCGTTTTTTTTCTAACTTTTTTTGCTCAGGCTATTAAGTTTATACATACACCTATTTCTGATGGTTTTCTTTATAGTGAGCAGAAGGTTAGCTGTTATTGTGATCAGACAGAAGTTGGTTTTGCATATGTTGTTCAATGTGCGCGTTATATATGCGTTATTCATAGTCTCTATGTGTATCCAGATTTTCGGTGCAGGGGTTATGGAGGGGCACTTGTTAAGCACCTATGTTCTTTTTTGAAAAAAAATGGTGGCAAACGTATATATATTCAACCGGGTCCATTTGAATTGACTGATAATGGTTTGTATAAAGAGATAGATATATCTTCGTATGAGGTTAATATTCAGAAGTTGATTGTGTTTTATAAAAAGTTTGGATTCAATCCTGTAAGCAATATTTCTTCTTTATGTGCTAAAGTACTTTATGGAATAGTTTGTATTGATGAAAATGCTAATTATTTAATGGTTAAGAGAGTAAGATAATTTTAAAGTTCAATATATATCTTTAATAAGGTGGGTTGCAGATTTTTGCCAACTGATCACATAACCTTTTGAACGTTTTTGTTCAGTTTGCCCAGCATAGATAATATAGTTATTTTCTGATTTAGTGCCAGATATTTCGTTCCACTTTGTTATTGTTTTGAAGAAGGTAGGTACAATGGTTTCTCCTGATTTTATCTCAATAGGTATCTTATTTTCTCCTCTGTCTATAATACAATCAATTTCTATAGTACCATTGCGATCTCGCCAAAAATAAAGTGGTGGTCTGTGCCCACGGTTAAAAAATTGCTTATATAAATCAGCAATAATAAAATTTTCAAATAGACTCCCACGAAAAGGGTTTGTTATGAGCGCTTGTATGGAGCTAATTTTTAATAAATAAGAGGCAATACCGGTATCATAAAAATATAGTTTAGAGCGTTTTGTAATACGCTTATTAAAATTATTAAAATGTGGTTGTAGTCGAAAAAGAATATAGCTTGCCTCGAGTATTGTTAGCCATTTATTTGCGGTTGGCGCAGAAATACCGCAGTGCATGGCAATTTCAGACAAATTAAGAAGCTGGCCAATTCTTCCTGCGCATAAAGATAAAAATTTTTGAAAAACTGCAAGATCACCGATGTTCGTTAATTGTCGTACATCACGCTCTATATATGTTCTGATATATGAAGGGTATAGATCATAAAAGGGTATTTCTTCCTTATACAGGCGAGGATATGAACCTTGGATTATATGTTCTAAGGGATTTTTTTTCAAAAGATTATGTTCTTTTAATTCGTAATTTGAAAATGGTAGTAATGTTAGAATGCCCACTCTACCAGCAAGTGATTGAGTAATTGCTTGGTTCATTAAAAAGTTTTGAGATCCAGTCAATATAAAGTATCCTGGTCGATTCTTTTCATCAGCTTCAAGTTGAACATAGGATAGAATATCAGGAGCATACTGAAATTCATCTATGATAATGCCATTTTTATTATCATGTTGATTGATAAAGCCTCGTGGGTCCGTACGCGCAAATTCTCGCAGATTGATATCTTCAAGCGATAAGAAAATATGATTTTTAAAGAATTTTTTAACTAATGTTGTTTTGCCAGATTGGCGTGGTCCAAGGATGGCTATAACAGGAAATTTAGTATATCGCTTGAGTGTTATCTCAAGATCTCTTTTTAATAACATGAGTAATATCCATATTTTGGTAAAGAGGTGCAACAAAGTTGTGCTAATTGAAAGTCCAATTTTAAAATAGCACAACTTTATGGGTATAATCAAGAGAAGCCTGTTAATAAAGTTACTTTTTATTAACAGGCATATAGGTGAGAATGTTATGTGTGATTAATTAAATGTGCGATAGAAAAAACTCTAACTGAGTGCTATTTTTTTTTGAGCATTGGCAAACCAGTGCGTTTATTTTCAATTACTTTGTAGCCATCAGGCAATGCATCAAGAGCATTTCCTTTTCTGATATCACCAGCAAAATAAAAAATTCTCTGCTTTCTATCACCAGCAAGTTTTACTTCTTTTGAGTGTAAGTAGTATGTTTTACCGCTTTTTTTAGATATGACGCTATATGCCATAATTAAACTCCTTTTTTGAGTGGAATAGTTAACTTTGATTTTTAGTATTAAAAGATTGATCTAAAAAAAGCTAGATATTAAGTGAATAAAAAAATTTCCCAACTTTTTTAAGCTGAGGAATTTTTGTTTTATTTTTTATTTTGTTTTTTACTATCTGAGTTTCAGTGTTTTGTATATAAGATAGGCATAAACAGAGGATTTTATGGCAAATACACCGGATAGCACTAAAGGAGCATAGGTTTTTTTTCCGTATACCCAAAGCATTGTATTGTTCGTTGGTTGATCACTATTTGCTCCGAAAAGTTCTGCTACTGCATCATAGATTACATTTTTTTCATTCAAAACTTGTGGATCTTGTTTATCAATTTTTTCTACTTTGTGAGTCTCTGATGTTAAGTACGACATAACAGGAATTATTCCAACTTTAAATTCATTATAGCTCATATAATTTTTATAGAATGTACGTAAATACTGTATAGACTGATATGTTGACTTAACAAAACCATAGGTTCCTACGGCAGCAAGAATATTGTCAAAAATAAATTCACGAGTCCAGTCTGCGTGCGTCAAAGGTGTTATTGAAGCCGCAAAAGCTAATAGTAAAAGAAATTTTTTTATTATATTCATAGTGCAACATCTCCAGATAAATATATGGCATTTATTCTAATTGTAACAAATGCTTGGATTGTGTCAAATGGATAAATTCGAGATATTGAGGCCTTTGTTGAATTTGTTCGTTATTGATCACATCTCTAGCCTTTATAGCAGCACTACAGGCCATCTGAGCATGGAGTTTTTTATTGAGATGATGAGTTATCTCTTCTGAATTTAACTTTTTATACTCAATAATCCAACCAACCATTTGTTTAATGAGCTCCTGTAAATTAGTATTTTTTAGGTGTACCGGTGTAGCATGAATAATAATCTGATCTTCACCAAAAATTTCTGCGTTAATACCGCTTCAAGCAAAGTGAATAAAAAATCACTCAGTTTTTATACCGAGGATTCATTATAATTTTTGACGTGTCTAAATTTTTATTTGCTAGGAAAGAATTTTTTATAAGCTAGGTAGCCATATCCTAATGCAGCAAGGCTATATCCTACAGATTTAGCAAGTAGTATAAATTTTTTTTTGTATATTAATATGTCTATTTTTGGTTTGGACCATTGATCGTCATTTGCTTTAAAATATACAGGGGGGCCATTTTTTATAAAGTTTGTCATTTTTGGTATGTCGTTGACATTATAATTACTTCTTTTGTAGTAATCTCTTCTTATTTCTCTATCCATTTGTATTTTTACTCTATCACGACAAGTAAATGAAAATGCTTCATGAAAACAAATTGAATTTTTTATTGCATAATAAGCAGCTATTCCTAAAAATCCTAGCGGGAATAGCCCACTGACAGGCCAACGAGTCCAGTCTGCGTGTATTAAAGGTGTTATTGAAGTCGCAAAAGCTAATAGTAGAAGAAATTTTTTTATTATATTCACAATCCAAATTCTCCAAATAAATACATAGTACTTATTCTAATTGTAACAAGCATTTGGATTGTGTCAAAATGAGTAAATCAGAGACATTTGGGCCTTTATTTAAACTGTTTTGGGCAAAATACCTATGGAGAGCCACTTGGGAAGGACTGTTGGAGTTATTACCAGTTAATAGTACTTTTTTCAGTGTAATTTCGCTTAAATTTCTTTTTTATCTCATCTAGTGCTACAAGCCATCCTGTTGGCCTTCCGTGAGGGCAGGAGAATCTATTGGGAGTATCATGCAAATCAGTTAGCAGCTGTTGAATTTGTTCGTTATTGAGCGTATCTCCAGCCTTTATAGCAGCACTACAGGCTATCTGAGCATGGAGTTTTTTATTGAGATGATGAGTTATCTCTTTTGAGTTTAACTTTTTATATTCAATAATCCAACCAACCATTTGTTTAATGAGCTCCTGTAAATTAGTATTTTTTAGGTGTACCGGTGTAGCATGAATAATAATCTGATCTTCACCAAAAATTTCTGCGTTAATACCGCTTTGAGCTAAAATATCTAGATGCATTTTGAGCAATGTAAGATCTGACGATGTTAGTCTTATTATCTGTGGAAACATTAATTGTATGATGGCAATTTCTTGTGATTGCTTTGAAAACAGTTCATACAGTACTCGCTCATGTGCGGCGTGTTGATCTATCATCATGAGACCGCTTTCATGTTCAAGCAAAATGTACGTTTTATTATATACACCAACGACGTTGAAGGTTTCTACACGTTTATTTTGTATTACTTCATTATTATTTGCTTCATCTATTTGCTGTAGCTTCTGTCGATTGAGCACTGTATGTTCTGATGAGGTAATGTGTGTATCAAAAAAAGTTGGTTGCTTTTTTTCAACATGTTGTGTTGTATAAATTAGTTTTTGAGGAAACTCGCTGGGAATATGGGCGGACTTGAATGTAACATGTTGTTTTATCTGTCTACTCAAATGGTGCTCAAGTGTTTGTTTAACTGCTTGTTGTAATGCATTGGTGACACGTTGTGGATGTAAAAATTGTACCTCTTCTTTACGTGGGTGTGTGTTGATATCGATTTCTTTGGGATAAACAGTAATAAATATGCATGCAGCAGGATGTCTACCTGCTGGGATGACGTTGTGATAGCCTTTTAACAGTGCATTGCCCAGTTGATAATTTTTTACCCAGCGATTGTTTACAAAAAAATAAATGTAGCTACGATCGTATCTGAAAAATTGATGGTTAGAGATGGTACCACTGATTGTTATGTTATTTTTTTGCAGGGTATCTTCAATATAAATCATGTGCTTTGTTATTTGTGTGTCCCATACTTGTGTCAAGCGATTTTCAAGTGAATTAGTTATTGGATTATTACTTATTTGTTTGCCATCATGGTGTAGAGAAAAATGAATATGTTGATAGCTTAAGCAAAATGCCTGAAATAGTTGCTGAATATGGCGCCACTCTGTTTCTTTTTTTTTCAAAAATTTTGCACGAGCGGGCACATTAAAAAATACATTATTAATGGCAATATCAGTCCCTTGTGCAGCAGGTGTTTCAGAGATATTATGTATATGCCCTCCAGATAATTCTATTTTAGTTCCGGCAAAGCTGTCTTCTGTTTTAGTGATAAGTGTTATCTCGCTCACTGAACAAATGCTAGAAAGTGCTTCACCACGAAAGCCAAATGTAGTAATGCTGCCAAGATCATTGATGCTGTTAATTTTACTTGTTGCATGATGTTCAAAACATAGTTGTGCATCATCTGTATTCATGCCACAACCATTATCAACAACACGAATTAATTTTTTTCCTCCATCTTTGATGTAAATATCAATTTTGCTTGCACCAGCATCAATTGCATTCTCTATCAATTCCTTTACGATATTAGCAGGGCGTTCTACAACTTCTCCTGCAGCAATTTTTTGTGCCTCTTGAGGAGATAATTTTTTTATTTTTGGCATATATATCCTTCGTATGAAGGATTTTAACATAACAAAAATACAATAAAAAGTTTATGCATACAGAGAAGTGCCAGCTAAATGGACAAGATAACCATTTCCTTGTGTTTCGAGAGAAACAAGAGAGAGATGATCGATTGCTGAAATCTGATGTAATGTTGCATATACTTTTTCTATTGAGTGAGGGTATTTAATATGAATAGTAAGCTCAAGTTGTTCTTGATTGCGTGAACATGAAAGAAGAGTAGTATTGTTACCAAGTGCTTTCAGGATATCTTGTAAAAGGATACTAGGGTTATTTTTTTGTAATGACCATTGCTTAACGTATGCAATGCGATCTTCTAAAAATTTTACTTGTTCTTTTAGTTTGTTTTGTTGTGTAATAATACTTTCAAAATTAGTGATTTTTTGTTTTTTTTTATTTTCATTGTGTCGAAGATCAAGATATATGCATAGCTGTTTGGTTTGTATAATGGCAATAGTAATAAATGTGCAGCATATAAAAAAGAGTGAGAAACGGTACCAGCGTCCAATTGCATATTGTTTGTCTGGGCTTACACTGTTGATAAAATTAATTTTTTTCATGTGTATGCTTCCATTATATATAAACCAGTTATGCCCAACAGCCACGAAAATTCTTTTGTTATATCAATGCTCAATCCAGGATGAATGCGTATAACGCGTAAGATAGTCTCAGGCGTGAATAAAAATTCTATTCGATTACCGTGCTGTTGTATATCATGTGCAAGTTGGCTATGTCGGAATGCAGCTCCTTGTATAAAATGATATAAATGTAACAAGGCATGATGATATGTGGTAATTGTTATGAGATTAATATGATTGGTTACTGCAAGTAACTGATATTGAAATAAAATCTCTTTTGGTATACCAGTTACATAAAAAACAAAGTGACCATTGTCAGTAGGATACACGTACTGGAAGTCCCATATACTTTTTTGCATATTGGTGCCGAGCTCAATGGTTGTCGGGTGTGCATTAGCTGTTTTTATGAGTTGCTCATGGATATAATTTCCAGTTAGCCACATGTTAACAAATGCTTTGTGTAGTGTATATTTTTGTAAGAATTGGCTTATATAGTGGCCAAGTGCTGTTGGATTGTACAAAGTACCTTCGTGTAGTTCTAAATGTGTGCAGTGAATTTTACGATAAGAGGTCAAAGTTGGTATTTTGTTTTTACGACTAATCCATGCAAGACATAGATATTCTTGACTAAAGCCAATCGTGACTATTTCGTAATTATTGTTTTTCTTTGGCCACATGTGGGATACTTCCGCTTACAACTCTGTCTTTTTTTTCTAAATCCTTATGTATTACAACGTTTGTGTAACCGTATTGTTCCATTAATTTTTTAACACTTTTGCCTTGCCGATACCCGATCTCTATTATGAGTTGAGGGATATTCTTTTGTTCGAATTCTGTATTTTTTTTAATATAGTGCAAAGCACCACTAATAATGCTTTCAATTATTTTTAGTCCATCATTATTTGCAACAAGCGCATTTTTGTCTTCCCAAGTGGTAACGGATGTATCGAGCTGCTTCCATTCTTCTAGTGATATATACGGCGGATTGGAAACAATAATATCGAACTGTACTTGCAGTGGAATGTTACCAAATATATCTGAAACCAAAAATGATGCATTGGTTATGGTATTATGCTGTGCGTTTTTTTTGGCAAGCACAATTGCTTTTTCAGAAATATCACTTCCCCATACAGTAGCGTGTGGCAACTGTTTGGCGAGTGCAAGTGCAATGCAGCCACTTCCGGTTGCTATATCTAAGATGGCTATTTTTTTATTTGTAAGTCTATTGAGTTGTTCTGCTAGTTTTATTGCCCATTCTTCTGTTTCTGGACGGGGAATAAGCGTTGGCGGTTCTACTAAAATTTCTAAATCAGCAAAAGGAACATTACCAAGTAGATATTGCAATGGTATATGTCTTTTGATTTGTTGATCAATCCATAGTTGTAATGTTTGTTGTTGTGCGGAATTTAACGTAAATGTTTTTTGAGCCAATAAGTGTGCAATTGTTTTGCCAGTAAGTGCTTCGAGCATCCACCACGCGTATTGCTGGCAAAGTATTGGGTCCTGATAGCGCGTGTGTAATTTATTAGCTATATCAGTAATTGTAGTAGTAACTGTTTTCATAAGACTACCATGCACTAGTTTGTGCGTAGTTGTCAAAGATATTTTATGAAAATTATGTGGCTAAGTAGAACATTATGATTATTTTTTTTTGTTTGCCATGATATGATGCGGAATACATATTGGTTCGATGTGTTGTTGGCGATAAAAATGTGCAAGTTGTTTGTCTGCAATTACTGGATCAAAATGTGCAACTTTTTTGTCCATACGAGAGTAGCGAATACCATAAAAATTGATGCCAAGATTGTGTGCTAAATCTTTAATGTAATTAAGATTTTTTTCTTTATCATCAATAAAAATAATGGTATGTGGATAGTAATTGTTATGTTCAAAAACTTCTTTAAGGACAATGTTTTTATTATGTCCGTGGCAAAAAATAGACCCATTGTGGCAATGGTACTTTTTTTCTATATAGTTTCCAAAAAAAGCTGATGAGCTAAAATCTATACCTAGTTCTTTAAGTTGTTCAGTGCTACGTTTGACGATATGAAATCCTTGTGCTGTTAAGCCAATAACACGCACGCCCATATTTTGTACTTTATTTATGATGTCAGCTACATCAGATTCTGTTGGTACTATATCAATTGTATTTCTAATCAAATAGTAAACAGGCAAAATGTATTGAGCTGCTAAATCCATACTTAATCCATTTTGCGCGTATTTTTGCATCATGTGATAAAACCATTGATCGCTGCCAAGCTCGATTTCTGTTTCAATCAGTGTGTTATCAAAGTCATATATAACTAAAATACCATACTTATCTGGTGCATTAGGGATATAATCAAAAACGGATTTAAGTTGGTCACTTTCAGTGATGTATGGATACAGTAGATGATTGAAAAAGAATAGCATAATAATAAATGTGTATTTTTTCATGCTGTGCTCCTAATGAGTAAAGTAAAACTAAGTTGAGTAGCTGTGACTAATAGTTAACTTATGAATTAAGCAAATCGTGCACGTACTCTTGTTTATCAAATAATGTGTATTGTTCTGGCTGTTCACCAAAAGAAATATACGCAACAGGAATTTTCAGCTCATCAACAATGCCAAAAACAATACCACCCTTGCCAGTACCATCCATTTTGGTTAGAACAATGCCGCTCACATCAGTTGCTTCATTAAATAATCTTGCTTGCTCGAAAGAATTTTGCCCGAGCATAGAGTCGATAGTTAGTAATGTGCTGATTGGTGTATCTGGCAAGTGTTTTGTAACTACTTTTTTAATTTTTTCGAGTTCTTTCATCAAGTTGATTTTTGTTTGTAAACGACCAGCGGTGTCTATAATTAATGCGTCGAAGTTTTCATCAATAAATTTTTTGCACCCAGCAAATACGACACTTGCTGGATCCTGATTTTCTTTACCAATAACAACCTCAACGCCGATTTTTTTTGCCCATTCGGCTAATTGATGGGTTGCGGCTGCACGAAAGGTATCTGCTGCAACAAGCAGTACTTTTTTACCTTCTTTTGTAAGCGAGTGTGCTCGTTTACCAGCAAAAGTGGTTTTTCCGCTTCCATTAATGCCAACTAAAAGTGTTACTGGGCTAAGGCAATTATATGCTTGTTGTGCGAGTAACAATAAAAGATGTTCCTCTAATGCTTTTTTTAGATCATTGCCATGTGATAATGCGCCGGCTCTCCACTGGTTTTCAAGCTTGGTAATAATTTTTCTAGTTGTTGCCACCCCAGTATCAGCTGAAAGGAGCAGTATTTCAAGCTCTTTAAGAGTATCTTTATCTATGCTTGTTTTGCCAAACAACGCACTAAGTTTTGATGTAACGGACGAATATATTTTTTTGAGTTTGTCTTTTATGAAGCTAAACATAGTGCTATGAGCATAGCACATTTTTTACGTCATGTTACATGGTAGTTTGAGTTTCTTCGCTCATTGAGAGTGCAAGCCATATTTTTTCTAGAACTGTTTTTGGCTTTTTTTCCAGATACTGCTCAAATGTTGGAATAAAATAGACATATCCTTTGGGTTTAGGGTCGCAATATGCTCCATCAGAACCAAGAACAACAATATTATTTTTAAGAGTGATTACTTCAATTGTGCTAGGATGATATGTGACTAAATCAACCGGCCTGTGTGAATATATTATTTTTTGGGGTTCTTTTGCTAGACTAAAATGTATACCATCAGAGCTTACTAGCACTTTAATTTTTTTTGCTCTGTTCTTTCCTTGTTTATTGTCTAATCCAACGAAAGACATGGCACTATAGTTATATTTCTTTGTTTCTTGATTATAGGTAAAATCAATTTTTGATGGATATATACCGTTTTTTAAAATGCATATTTGTTTTAAGTCATTTTGTTCACCAGGATGTTTAATAACGTGTACGATTTTTTTTGCATTTTTAACTGATGTGTGGTGAATCTCATCTGCCTTTTTTAGAAGAAAATACATTTCAGTTGCCGTTATATGTGTATTGTTTTCTTGAGCTGATGGTAATACGTTCATTGTCTTTATATGTGTGTCATGTATTATAGCACCAAGAAACCACACCAACATTATTTTATTCATAGTCTACTCTCTATTTATATGGATTATTGGTTTATACTTGTAACTGAATAACCTGAAAAAATATGAGTGTCAAATGCTTATAATGTGTTGTGCACGTTGTAAAAACAGTTTAAGGCGTCGATAGTCGTTGCCAGTCAATAAGCAAAAGCTTTCGATAAAAGAATGTATTTTATTGGTAGATAGAGCATTAAGATATTTTTGATACCTTAAAAGGGCGAGCAACAATTCATCCATATTAATGATCTGTCCAGACAGACCAAATAGTAAATGAAGATAGGCTGTGTTGCTGAAAAATTGTTTTGCTAGTTCAATATGTGGCATACCAACAAATGAATGAATTGTTGGTGGTTCTGGTGCTAGTAGATAGTAAATAGTGCCTTTTTCTTGATAGCCTACACACATACAATTAAATGTTGTTTTTAAAAATTCAAAAATCTGTGGCTGTTCCGCCAATAATTCCTGCTCAGTTTTTTGATATGCAAAAGGATAACGGGCCGGGTCCATTGAGCCTGTTTGCATTTGGTGCACAATACCAAAGAGCGTTCTTTTGTTTGTGCTTACAACTACAAGAGAACCAAAATGGGGAAACTGGTTCCACTGCCAGCTTTGTGCTAGCCATTCATGTAATGAGCTTTCTATTACTTCAGCAAAATCATTACTACTTTTTATCATGTTACTGATCGTAACACAAAATTTTTAAAAAATTCAAATGGATTAAATAATAAGCATCTCATGCGAGCCGGATTACATTATTGTGAAAATGGATAGATACTTTTTGTGCATGCAACTGGGTATGCTTATTTTTCAATTGAAAGTGGCTGAAAAATAGTTTTTTGGATTGAGTTTGATTTTTGATGCGTTCTTTTAAGATTTTTTAAAAAGCTATTGCGGTGGATAATACTTTCAGTTTGATGCTCGAGAATATCTTTATGCTTTTTAGTACCATAGCCCTTGTGTTGTGCTAAATGATAGCCAGGAAATAATGGATCCATGCGCCTGATAAGATCATCTCGAGTAACTTTTGCTAAAATCGATGCTGCAGCGATAGAGCAAGATGTTCTTTCTCCATGAGGGAAATAATGGACAGGTATGGCAGTAAAAGCAGTATCCCAAAGGTCTAATGGCATGGCATCGATCAAAATTGATTGAGGAATATCAGGGCAAATAGCCAAGACCTGCATAAGTGCACGTTTCATACCAATAAGAGTAGCTTGCCAAATATTATGTTTGTCAATTAACCTATTATGTACAATACCAATACCATACCAGCAGTTTCTTTGAATCCACCTATATGCAAGTATTCTTTCTTGTTCGGACAATAATTTAGAATCCTTCAGGCATTTATAGGAGGTATTTAGGGGTAAAATAACCGCAGCAGTAACCAAGGGGCCGGCAAGACATCCTCGACCTACTTCATCGATGCCACATACTGTTAACTTTTTTTGCCAAGCAGCACACTCAAAGGTGTTTTTTTTCAATTTGAACGGTAATTTACGTGTTGATCGAACATCTTGTAGATTTATTTTTTCCATTTGACAAGACTTTGAATTAGAGTACAATTAGAAATAATGCAGTAATCTAACCATATAATTAAGACGATAACAGGAGGAGTATATCATGTCATCTCGTTCAACGGAATTACGTGTTAAAGAACTTTTAAGAGAAAAGGGCTGGACAACCAAAATTTTGGCTGAAAAAACAGGTATGTCGGAAAGTTATTTAACGCACATAAAAAATGGAACGCGACGATGGAATGAAGACTCATTGCGTAAATTGGCAAATGCTTTTGAGATCAGTCCAATTGATCTTTTTGCACAGCGTCGTCAACGTACCGATGATATTGATAAAAACGTTAGCATGCCGGAAAAATCAGATGTTGAACTTAAGGTTCAAATTGTACCGGTTGTGGGCGATGTACCTTCAAATCCATCTCCATACAATAATCAATTAATGCAAGTTACTACTGGTTTTAAAGATATCTTTATTCCAGTACTCAATACTACTGATAGTTCAATGTTTGCGCTTTCTGTAGAAAATAATTTAATGGCGCCTACTTTTGTAAAAGGTGATTGCTTGATTGTGTCACCAGAAGTGTGGACGCGTTCGGGTGATATTGCTGCAGTTGAATACGGTAATGATACACCAATTAAAGCAATTATGCAGGTTACTTATACTGATGACTTTATTGTATTGGAGTCAGTAAATCATAAGCAAGCTCCTATTGCTCTTGTTCGCGGAAAAGATCATTTTAGAATTATTGGTCGGGTGATTCAGCGTCACCAAAAGCTTGCATAACTAATTTTGTACAGTTATAAAAGTATAAAAATACCAGAAAACTCGCCTTTTTGAGTTTTTCTGGTATTTTTATTGTATATGTGTCGTGCTAAATGAAATCAATGGTGATTTCATAGTATTTAATACTTCCACTTAGTGCTAGGGAGCTTGCTTAATGTTTCGTTATGAAATTCTTATGCTTGCTATTCCTGAAATTACTCAGGATGAAAGCAAAAAATTAGAGTCGCATCTTGATAAAATTGTACAAGATGCTAAGGCAAATATAATTTCTTTTGAGCGTTGGGGTAAATACCGCCTTGCGTATCCAGTAAAAAATAATGACTATGGTGTCTACTATTTGGCGCGTTTTGAAACCGAGCAGATTGGCTTATTGCTTGATGAAATTAAAACACTTTTCCGCGTAAAGTTATACGATATTGTAATACGTAGTATGATAACTAGGCTTGATGCTTCAGGATCACTTAATTATCAACGGCCACCATCGCTTGAAGAAGCGCCATCAAGGGATGTAAGCTCTTTTTTAACCGATAGTCTTTCCGGTTCAAGGAGGCGAGGTCGTTCAAGAGGTGATTGGGGTTCTAGATCAGAACAAAAAGAGGCTGCTACTCAGTCAGCTTTTGTAGGAAGTGATCAAAAAGATAATGTTGCTATAACTGATAAAGAAGCAGAGGTAAGCAATGACTAAGAAAATAAAATTAAAAATTAGTGCGCGTTTATTAAAAAAACGTTTTCGTCGTCAAGCACTTAAGGGTAAAAAACAATGTCGCTTTTGTGAAAGTGATCAGCATGCATTGCAGCATTTAGATTACAAAAATGCAGTTTTTTTGCGTGGTTTTTTAACTGAGCGTGGTAAAATTCTACCATCACGTATTTCAGGTGCCTGCTGTAGACATCAACGTATGCTTTCTGGTGAAATCAGGAAAGCGCGGACTATGGCACTTGTGCCATACTGTGCACCGAATTACTAAAAATAACTTTTTATTTTTTGTATATGATACAATCCAAACTCGCCTTTTATGGCGAGTTTTTTTATTATCGTACAAAAAAGTTGGCGTATTTGTGTGCTGTGTGCCATCTAACAAGATACTTCTCTAAGGCTAGTGCGAGTTTTACGTGGTTATGATGCAAAATTTAGCGCGTGTGAGCAAAGATAAAAAACGATCAAATTAAAAAGGGTTTTGGTTGGAATTGTGGTAATGCTGTGTTACAATAAGTACCATAGATATTTAAATTAGTTACAGAAAAAAATTATGAATACAAGAGATTATTTGAAGACTCGTAATATAGCAATCATTGCCCATGTTGACCATGGTAAAACTACACTAGTTGACCAATTACTCAAACAATCAGGTACCCTTGAGGCCAAGCAAGAAGCTGCAGAAAGGGTGATGGATAGTGATCAAATTGAAAAAGAGCGTGGGATTACTATTTTGGCTAAAAATACAGGTATTAAGCTTGGTGATTATACGATCAATATTGTTGATACACCAGGGCATAGTGATTTTGGCGGCGAAGTAGAGCGTACGCTGCAAATGGTTGAAGGTTTTTTATTATTGGTTGATGCTGCTGAAGGAGTGTTGCCAGGTACGCGATTTGTATTGCGCAAAGCATTACAACTGGGTCTCAAGCCAATTGTGCTGATTAATAAAATTGACCGCAAAGATGCTGATATTGCTCGTACAGAAGAAAGCGTTCATGATTTATTTTTAGATTTGGCAATACATGAGGACCAACTTGAATTTCCTGTGCTGTATGGTTCTGGAAAATTAGGCTTTGCTTCAACTAATTCAGATGATCGTTCTGGCGATATGCAGCCAATATTTGATGCGATTATACAAAAAGTTCCTGCACCACAGCCAAAAAAAGATAATTTACAGTTGTTGGTTACTAACTTAGATCATTCAGATTTTTTAGGGCAGATTGCAATTGGCCGTGTGTTTAGTGGCTCTATAGCGCTTGATCAACAGGTAGTTCCGTGTAAAGATGATACGGTTGGTAAACCGCTTAAGATTACAAAATTATTTACCTTTTTTGGACTTGATAAAGTTGAAACACATACTGCTATTGTTGGCGATATTGTTGCGGTAACAGGTTTTACTGAACCTGTTTCAATTGGTACAACGCTATGTGATGTTGATCATCCATTGCCGTATCCGTACGTTGCAATTGACGAGCCAACGTTATCGGTATATTTTTCTGTAAACAATTCACCATTTTCTGGTAAGGAAGGTGACTTGCTTACTTCTCGTCAAATCAGAGATCGTTTACAAAAAGAACTTAAGACAAATGTTGCATTACGCGTAGAAGATACTGAATCGCCAGAAATTTTTAAAGTGTCTGGTCGTGGACAATTGCATTTAGGTGTATTGATAGAAAATATGCGGCGTGAGGGTTTTGAGTTACAGGTTTCTGCACCAGAAGTTATTTATAAAACAATTGATGGCAAAAAACATGAGCCAATTGAATATGTGGTTATTGATGTTCCACAAGAATACCAAGGCGTGGTAATGGAGTATTTAGGTAAACGTAAGTCTGTTGTAGAAAATATGGCTACATACGATGATGGAAGAATGCGACTTGAGTTTGCAGTTCCCTCTCGAGCGCTTCTTGGATTTAGGAGTCAATTTTTGACTGATACACGTGGTACAGGTATCGTTAGTTTTAGTTTTCATGGTTATGAACCATATAAAGGTGATATTCCAACACGCATAAAAGGTGCAATGACTTCAATTGAGACAGGTACAGTTACTTCTTACTCACTTGATAACTTACAAGCGCGAGGTATCTTATTTGTTAAGCCTGGTGACCAAGTGTATGAAGGTATGATTATTGGAGAAAGTGCTCGAGCTGATGATATGGCAGTGAATCCGTGTAAAGGTAAAAAACTAACAAACATGCGTGCGTCTGGTTCGGATGATAGTGTTAAACTTGCACCACCTCGTGTTATGACGCTTGAAACTTGCATGGAATGGATTCGTCCAGATGAACTGATTGAGGTGACACCAAAAAGTATTCGCCTGCGTAAGAAAATTTTACGTGCAGTCATGAGAAAGAAATCATAAAAGTTATTTGGGCAGGATATTATTATATGAATTATCTTGTGCAATTTGTTCAATCATGGAAAAAGTCATTAGAGTTATTTGTACCGAATAGTTTTAAGTTATTTGTGTTGGTAACGATTGCAAATATACTTCGTACGTATAAACATATATTTACCTATTTTTTACCTTTTTTTGTTATAGCTATTATAGGGCAAAAGCACTTTGTGCTTAAGTTTGTATTTTTTTTGGGATTTTCTTCACGTATTACCCATCCGATAACATTTGCACTTGTTATTGCTATGCTTGTTCCCTGGTTATTTGCAAGTTATCTTTGTTCTAGGCCTTCAGTTCTTAAAAAAAATTTTTTCTATTTTAAACACTATATAGTGCATTTTTGTGTTTTCTTAGCAATCGAATTATTTGTGCTCTTTTTATTAAATCATTTACTTGTTGCATTGTGTTTTTTTTATTCACGTACTTCTCTATTTTTATTGCCTGTATATGCATACTTGTGTATCTCAATACTACTTTTTCCATTTTTTTTACTTGATGCTCAAGCATCGTTAATTAACAGTTTTTTTTCAGTTATTCGTTCACTTTTAATGGGATTATATAATTTTCCAGCATTGTTCATTATGTTTTTGACAGGTGTATTAATCCATAAAGTTATTACGTATATCTTTTTATTGTATCCTTTTTTATCCCATAGCGTGCTTATTTTATGTATTCCAATTGGTATATGTGTTTTTAATACTGTGTACGTAAAAAAACTGCACGAGCAATTTTCCTTATATTTTACAAATTTTTCTTAGAGGGATAATGGTATGTATGAATATTATTTTTTAATATTTATATTTTCTTGTGTATATCCGTTTTTTGTATATGGGATGAGGGATAAAAAAGAAGGAGAACAAAAAGAGTGTAAAGCAAAAGTGCATGTTGTTTCAGATGTTTTTCCGTTATCAGTAGTTTACAGGCAAAATATGTCTTTGACTGATAGATGTGTTAGAGAGGTTGCATTTTTAAAGGCACAATACGATTTGTTTCCAGAAACATTTCCGAAAACACTAGCACAGTCATTGTTATTTTTTAAAAAGGGATCTGGGCAAGAGAGTGAGCTTTTTTATCTTATTGCGGGTGATCCTATTTTGACAAAAAAAATAAAAAGCTTGGTTACGCTTTTTTATACATATAATGGTGATCCACATGCCACATTTTTGGCATTTTATGAATTTTCAAGCATGAAGCTTCCCAAATCAATTTTATCTTCTTATAACTGCGATCTTTTACATTGTCTAAAAAAAACAGCAAAAGTATGGAAAAAAGATCTATTGGATTGGCAAAGAATTTCTGTGCATCAAGGTGAATTATATTCTAGTTATTCAGATGAAAAATATTATCAAATTATTGGAAAGTTACGAACTGGTATTGCTCCAATTACCAGAAGGTATGATGTTCCATGGTGGTCGATTGTATTTAATGCTCAAGTATTAAGTAAGCAGGCATTGATTAGTTATTATCAAAGACAAATTCATATTTTTCCTTCATTTCAAAAAATATTGCAAAAATATATTACAGATATTGAAACAGCAGCAACTCAGCTATGTAATCGTGAAAATAAAGAGAAGTTATTTGTTGACTATATTGAACAAAATAATGCAGAAAAAGCTAGGCTTATGCTTGATGTTGGTATTGATCAACAAACAATTAACCAGCAGTGGCAGTTATTGGCCAAAAAGTATATTGCATATGGCTTATTGAAAAAGGATGAAGAAAAGAACAAGCAAATGGAAATTCTTTCGCTTGTTAAAGAGAAAGCAACAATATATTTACGGCCAAATATGTTATTAAATCTCGAAACAAAAGAAATTACCACTGCACATGTTAAGCGATTTTTTCAGTTGGCATGCCCAGAAGAATGTGTACCATTTGTTACTTTTGAAATTGGCTTTAAAAACTCAGATGAATTTTCACTATTGTTTTATGATTCAGAAAAAATACAACCTATAGATCTCATTCCTGTTCTCTCACAGATACCTTCTTATACAATAGATGCTATTGAAAAATTTTATCCTATTTTTCGATTTATTCACGATAATGACAAAAAGGTAACTATGAATGAAAATATAAAAAATTCTGGTTATTTATTTGATTCAGTAACTGTTCTTTACAATTATGGTAACTTCAAGAAGAACAATAAGTATTGTCGTACGAACTATTTGTATAATATTTATTTAAATCATAGCGCCAGTGTACCTCTTTTGAGGCTTCTTGTTGAAACGTGTGCTATAGATTTAGACAAAAAAATAGGTACTAAACAGATATCCCTTTATGAAAGAATAAATCAAAACACAAAAGATGAATGTTATAAATATTTGCAATCACTTAAAACAAAATAAGTGTTATTTACGCATGTAAGCATAGTTTATCTAAAAATAATACATATTTATCTATTGAACAGATTAAAAAAATTAAAAATAATAAAATAAATAGTGTCTTGTTTACACTATTCCTTTTGTTTTATATACTTGTATTATTACGAGTCTACTTTTTTGGGGACATAAATCTTTAGTATTTAGGTTGTCAGACCAATTTTTTAAGTCTATTAGAATGTGCTTTTTATTAGGGCATTATATGATTAGTATGTTACGTATACTTTTTGGTATAGGTTTACTCTTATTTCAAATTCAGTCTTTGAAGGCAATGGAAGAAGAGGCTATTTTTTCTGTAGAGAGTAATAGTATAGGAGTATATCAAGGATTTGAAGAGGAAACTTATGAAATGCTGCGATTTGCTTCTACATGTATAGATGGACAAGAAAAAGGTACAAAAACACCTAACTCACTAGTTGTCTTGGCAACAATAGCAGCGGGGAAACAGTATGGTGCTAATCTTTGGAAAAATCGTGATAAAAAGTATAATTACAGCGAAATAATAAAAAGTAATTGTATGTTGAGCTTTTTGTCTGATTTGTCTCTTCCATTTTATTTTTGTAATGGAAATGCGAATGCACTTTATTTGCTTCAATCGGTTGTGTATGGTGTAGGAAATGTATCTCCATTGGTTAAAGTTGATAATCGACATAAAGAGTGGATCGAGAAGTTCGCCGATATTATAGCGTCTGATGTGGAATTGCCAATTTATATGTATGAACTATATAAGCCAGATCGGCTACGCATTTTATTTGATAGTGGTTTGTTTTTACCAAAGGATGTTAAGCGATACCTGGATGGCATTAGGTGTGATGATATTGAAAGAAAAGATATAGATGCATGTATACAATTTTTTAATGAATACAAAAGCACTGATATTCCTAATATTGTCAGAAGAACAAAATTGCTCAAAAAAGCGGTTAAAGATGATGATATTGATTGTATACAAAAGTTGATTTTTTCTGGTATTGCAAAAAAAGATTTAGTTTCTTTGATTTTTAAAGGAAAAACAAAATTTTTATCGTTTCTTTTCAGTCTTTCCAAAGAATGTATGCTAAGCGCTTTAAAAGCGCCAATAACAAGAATTGGAAAAATAGAAATAAAAAAAAATGGAAAAGTAAAAAAAAGGCCAATAACTGTTGCCAATTTGGTTTCGCTTGTAATAAATAAAGAGAATCTTACATGTAATGATGCTGCTATGAAAATATTAGTAATTTTAATGCAAGAATATTTTAACGACGATAATCTTGAGAGAGTTGTTGATGAGCGATTGTTAATATATGATCACATTAAATCTTTTATAGAACTTGTGAAAGAGATTGGTGTATTAAATAAACCGGTTGTACCGTTTTTTAATAAAGAATTATCGTATTATGAAAAAAAAACACCATTATGTTATGCAATCAATACTTACAGGTACTCAACTTTTGGTAGTAATGTTGTACATTTTTTGATAGAAAATGGTGCAACAGAGTGTGCTTGGAAGGATAAAGAAGATAGGACTCATCATGGTAAAACTAAGGATTCTATGATGGTTTATACTTTGATGCAAGCAGGTATTTTTTTACCAAATTTTATTAATTTTCTTAAAGAAGATCTTTATTATGATGGAAACATTAGGTGTCCTCGTTTTGATACTGCAAATATGAATCGTGTAAGAATGCTTCTTAAGCTTTTTGCAAAAAAAAATATTCCTGTAAAACTTCCCATTAGTACGTGGATAAACTTTTCTTGTTTGCTTGCGAATTATCGTATAAAATTTGATTTTCTTAGATTAAGAAACGGGTATGAAGTATCATCGGATGATGATGTAAAAAACACATGCAAATACTTTATTGAAATGGGATTATACAAAGCTGCGTTACATTGTATCGAATCGTCTGATCTGAACAACCTTGCAATTTTACAAGATATTCAACAAATGAATTGTGTTGAAATAGATGCCGACGTACCTAATGATGGCAATAAAAATAAATTTAAAGAATT
This sequence comes from Candidatus Dependentiae bacterium, assembly GCA_020431705.1. NCBI lineage: Bacteria > Candidatus Babelota bacterium. The sequence continues at coordinate 3,233 of JAGQHQ010000013.1, read as the reverse complement.
TCTTACAAAGAGAATAAATGAAATAAAAGAATCTCCTAATGGTATAGAGGAATTAGAAGAGTTGCTTGAGGAACAAGAGCCTATATATTATTATATTTTTCGCAAGCCTACAAGATTGATAACTAAATCGTTAGTGTCGATTAGCTTATTTTGTGCGCATACTTTTAATTCATGTGTGAGTTGGTGTAAGAGCTGGTTTATATAGTTTTTGTATTAGGTATGCATTATAAGTATTATTATTTACGCTGTAAGCATACGTAGCTGATATTAAATAGTCTGTCAAATGGTAGCAGATGCCGTACTGAGTCTTTTTTCTGTTGCATCCACAATGGTATAACTTTTTGTGCATATTCACTGAATTCACGCAAGCCTACTTTATGTTCGATATTGCCATTTGATGCGATATATTGCTCTGGAAATGCAATTCCTATACCAAATAATCGTGGCATGACTATGCCGGTAGTATCGTCATATGAAATAGTTGTTTGGCCATTTATTGATGGTAGTGGGTTACGCTCATAGCCAACAGCGTAAATAATTTTAGTACATAATGCTGTCCAGAGTGTAAGCGTTTCATCACAACTAAAAATTTTTAATAAATTATGTGGTGGATTTTGTTCATAAACCTCTTTTGCCCATTCTGCTGCAATGCCGCTCAAGCCACTATTTTCTGCACCAGGATCTGTCCAATATATTGGTTTGCTACGATAGAAATTCATGATACGTGCTATCGGAAGTTCAGATAAAAATTTGAGTATCAGCATTGCGGAATGCTTATCACCAACTACAGCAATTGTGTCATTTTTTTCAATTTGTTTTGCGAGTTCTTCTTTTGTAAGTGCTACATCAAGCTGAATTTCTTTATCCTTTATATAATTGAGTGTGCGTGGTCTACACCCTGTTGCCAGAACAACATGATTGCTTTTAAAACAGCAGTTGTGTGTATGTATGTTCCAGATATTATTGTTGAAATTTAATTGTTCAACGTGATCTTCAAGTGACAATATTTTATTGCGTAAAATATTGGTGATATCCTGGAGTGGTCGAACAATTAAATCTAAAACACATTCCTTTTCAGGATCGCATTCTTTTAAATGTTGTATGGCTTCACTTTGATATGTAGAAAATTCCTTGCATGCGTTAATGTATGCAATAAAATTTTTAGTTAAACTATTTGCAGGTACTGTGCTATAATATTTACCAATTCTGCCCACATTAAATTCTGGGTCAATCCAAATAATACTTGAAGGGTCAACACCTGCATCTAATAGTAATCCAATAACAGTGATACCTGCTGGTCCACCGCCAACAATAGTCCACTCAGCATTTACTGCTTGATCTAAGTTATCCCTCGTTGTTTTATCTAAAAATAATACACGTTTTTCTATTGAACAGATTGGAAAAATTAAAAATAAAAAAATAAATAGTATCTTGTTCACAATATTCCTTTTATTTTATATAGTCATTACTATATATCTACTTTTTTTGGAACGGTAATGTCTAGCATTTAGAAAGTCAGGTAAGTTTTTTAACCATGTGATGAAGATATTTTTTTGTTGAAAGTATTATATGATTGGTATATTACGTATACTTTTTGGTATAGGTTTGCTCTTATTTCAAATTCAGTCTTTGAGCTCAATGGAAGAGGAGACTATCTCTTCTGCTAAAGATAGTAGCAAAATAGTAGCGCGTAAAGACAATAAACAGATCATGCACGATCTGTCACAATTTCTTGCTCCTGCATGTATAGCTAGTACTCCTATATATGTAAACGGGAAAAAAAAAGACACAGAAACGCCTAATTCATTATTTATTTTGGCAGCAAAAACAATGGTACAAAGTCATGGTAATGATCTCTGGGATGGTTTTGATAAGAGTGATTTTGTTACAGAATTATTGAAAGGAGGTATAATACGGGCTTTGCCGTCTGATGTGTCTCTCCAATTTTATTTTTGTAATGGAAATGCGAATGCACTTTATTTACTTCAATCGGTTGTGTATGGTGTAGGGAATGTATCGCCATTGGTTCAAGTTGATAATCGACATAAACAATGGATTGAAAATGTTGCTAAGATCATAGGGGATAATGGGAAAATATTAATTAGTAACAAGACATCTAAAGATGATCATTTGAATGATAAGAAATATTTTTGTCATGTAGAAGATTTTAATCATCCTATACTTCAATATCAACTATATAAGCCACGTAGGCTGCGCATCATGCTTGATAGTGGTTTGTTATTATTAAAAGATATTAAAAAATATATTCACAATGGACATATTATTGGAAAAGAAGAAAAAATAAATTTTGAGAAATGGTGTGATGATTACGAATACGCTACTGGAGAAAAAACTCATGATACTGAAGAAAAGGCTCTTAAAAAGGTTCTTAATATTGTTCAAAGAACAAAATTACTCAAAAAATCGGTTAAAGAAGATGATATTGATTGTATACAAAAGCTGATTTTTTCTGGTATTGCAAAAAAAGATCTAATTTCTATGATCTTTAAAGGAAAAGAAAAATTTTTACATTTTCTTTTTCAAGAGACTTTAGAAAAACGTTCTTTAAGGGTCTTAGGTTCACCAGTGATTAAAGGTAAAAAAGAATTTACTCTTGATCGTTTGGTTAGATTGATATACATGAAAAATAATATTAACAATTGGCTTGAATATAAGCCTGGTGCTTTTGATGTAGTAATGCTCTCAATGGCAATGGAGTGTTGTTTTAGTCATAATAAGTCATCATTAATTGAGCAAAAACATATTAAATTTTTTATAAAATTTATGAAAGAGGTTGGAGCATTAAACAGTCCGATTATATCTACTTGGAGTCATGTACCAAATCTGAAATTTTCGAATAACGATGGATATGATAATTATATCAGTTGTACACCACTATATTATGCAATTAAGTCTGGTAAAAATAAAAAAACTATAAAAGAGCTGATAAGCAACGGTGCAACGGAGTGTTTTTATAAATATAATCACCATATTTTTTATGATACCATTAAATCAAAATATATAGTTAAAGCATTAAGTCAGAAAAAACTTGAAATGGAAAGTGCTAATCAAGAGTGTCGAGGCATTGGAGAGAAAGAAGACAACATTGGAGATAAAATAGATGATAGTGTAGTTGAAAATGTTGAGCAAGAGTGTCAAGAACTTGAAGTGGAAAGTGCTAATCAAGAGTGTCGAGGCATTGGAGAGAAAGAAGACAACATTGGAGATAAAAG
>JAGQHQ010000012.1 GCA_020431705.1 Candidatus Dependentiae bacterium | reverse complement strand
TACTCATATCCGCCCACTAAGGGAGACCATTCATCCCCGGCCTTAAAAGGCCACGGTTTTCTGGTCACGGAAATAAAACAATGTGCTACTGAACACATAAATAATGCTCCAGTAAGCGCACATAAGTACCTATAATAGAAGATTATCAGAGATAAAAAGAATTGTAAAAAGAATTGTAAAAAGAGTATGCCTTTGGCTAAAAAAAAATTCAAATAGAAAAGACGCCATTCGCGTTGCAGTACATGAACTTTTACCCAATTTTGATTAATTCAATATCAAAAATAAGCGTTGCATGAGGCGGAATAAGGCCACCGCCAGCACCACGAGCGCCATAGCCAAGCTCTGAAGGGATAATCAAACGGCATTTTTCACCTTCTTTCATCATCATTACACCTTCATCCCAGCCCTTGATTACTTGGCCAATACCAACAACAAAAGTAAATTCTTGACCGCGATCCACACTACTATCAAATTTTTTACCTATGGTACCATTTTCATCTAACCAGCCTGTATAATGCACAGTAACTCGTTGGCCAGCTTTTGGAGATGGGCCTGTACTTTTTTGTAAAACTTCGTATTTCAATCCCGATTCTGTCACGATCATATTCCCCTGTACATGTTTAATCTTTTCGTATTTTTTCACTCTTTTCGATGACACATGATGTACCAATAAAAGCGAACCTACTACTGAACAACCGATAACTAATAATCGCTTCATGCAATTCCTTTCAAACAGCTATTTTCAAATTAGTTAATGAGAAAGGTAGCATGAATACTGGTCTTAATCAAACCGCTATATAAGTTATTCTACATATTTCTCACAATCAGCATAGACACATTAGTTTATCACGATCAGATACCAGATAAATTTTCTATTAATAGGATTAATGGATTTATTGCTCGATTTTTGTCTGCCGCATCTTTTTAACCTCAGAACGCCGTTTTTTTTCTTTTAGTCGAGCTTCTTTTGCTTCTTTGGGAACTCGCGTTTTCATACGCTTTTTTTTAACATACAATGCTTTGGCAATTTTTTTACCCAGCTGTTTCATTGCTGCTTTTTTGTTATGTGCCTGACTGCGAGATTCTTTATTATGAATAATGACATCACCCTCTTCAGTTAATTCACTTGCAAGCTTTTCTAGAACACGTTCTTTTTGCTCATCAGTTAATACAGTCGTATTATGCACATTCCATCGCAGCGTAATTTTGGTACTCGCTTTATTAACATGTTGACCACCCGGCCCACCAGCTCGGCTAGCGGTCACTTCAACTTCATGCCCGGGAATAACAATATTATTTTTAACTGGTACATCTTCTTTCACTACGATCACCATTTTATTTAAACTAATTACAAAACAAAAAAAACATACCATGCACGACTAACATAGTTCAATAAAATATGCTTTTGAAAAAGGAAATTCTACAATAGAACTTATTTTCTTTTCCCCATTAGCGTATACATAGACTCTGTAAAAAAATCGAATACAATAAGAAAATTGAATGCGATTTAAAAATATTTGACTTTTAGAAAATTTTTCCTTTAATATAAAAATTGGTAGTAGACAAATTATCGCTAGATGTTACAAAAATATGCATTATATACATATATAAATAATGCAATGTAGCACAAAAATGATCACATCAATAAGGTATACCAGTGAAAAAGAAGCTGTTAATTGTAGAATCACCCGCAAAAATCAAGACCATAAAAAAGTTCTTGGGTAATGACTTTAGAATCATGTCCACTATGGGACATATAAAGGACTTGCCTACAAAAAAAACGGGTGTAACCATTAACGGTAGCATCGATATAGAATATGTCGTCATAGAAGGAAAACAAGATACTATTGCCCAACTAGCAAAAGCTGCAAGTACAAGTGATGAAATTTATCTAGCACCCGATCCTGACCGTGAAGGTGAAATTATTGCCTGGCATGCACAACAAGAAATTCAAAAAGTTGCCAAAAAACAAGCTGATATTCATCGTATTACCTTTAATGAAATTACCAAAGACGCTATTTTAGAAGCAATTAAACATACATCATTAGTTGATTTGGATAAAGTTGCAGCACAACAAGCACGTCGCGTTCTTGACCGTTGGGTTGGTTATGAAGTATCTCCTATTTTATGGAAAAAATTAGGCCCAGGCCTTTCTGCTGGCCGTGTACAATCGGTTGCTCTGCGCTTAGTCTGTGAGCGTGAAGAAGATATACGCGCATTTAAACCAGAAGAATATTGGTCAATTACTGGATTATTTAGCAATAGCAAAAGTACTATTGAAGCAGCACTAACAGCCATTGGCACTAAAAAAGCTGAAATAAAAAATGAAGAAGCAGCAAACAAAATAATAAAAGGATTGAAGGAAAGCTCTTTTGCTATTGAAAAAATTACAGACAAAAAGCGATTAAAAAATCCTAATCCACCATTTATGACCAGCACACTCCAACAATCCGCGTTTAACCGTTTAGGATTTTCGGTTAAAAAGACAATGCAAATTGCACAGCAATTATATGAAGGTGTACCGCTTGATGATCCAAAATCACCAATTGCCCTGATTACCTATATGCGTACCGATTCATTACGCCTTTCTGACACTGCACTCAAGCAAGCGCGTGCATTTATCAGTAAAGAATTTTCGAAAGACTATTTACCGACAAAAACAAATGTGTATACAAAAAAAGGTAAAAGCAAAGCAAAAACACAAGATGCACATGAGGCAATAAGGCCAATTAACGTTACTATTTCGCCAGAAATCGCTAATGTCTACCTATCTAAAGATCAAGCACGTTTGTATGATTTGATTTGGCGACGTTTCGTTGCCTGTCAAATGAAACCAGCAGAATATGCGCAACAACAGGTCGTTATTAAAGGTGGTAAATATATTTTTAAAGTTACTGGCTCCACCCTGATTTTTGATGGCTTTTTAAAAGTATATGGTACTGATGCAGATGAAAAAGAAAAAAAAGTTATCCTTCCTGGAGACATTAAAGAACGCGATACTTTGAATTTAAAAAACATTGACCCTAAACAACATTTTACACAACCACCACCAAAGTATACTGAAGCAACACTGGTAAAAGAATTAGAAAAAGAAGGCATCGGACGGCCAAGTACCTATGCAGCAATTTTAAATACCGTCAAAGCACGCAACTATGTAACAGCAGAAAAAAATAGGTTTACACCAACAGAACTTGGTATGGCCGTTACTAAATTATTGGTAGAAAACTTACCAGACATTATGGATAAAAAATTTACTGCCAATATGGAACAGGAGCTTGATAAAATTGCCGATGGAGATCTTGATCGGGACACACTATTAAAAGATTTTTATAAAACTTTTCAAAAGGATCTCAAAGAATTTGCCGGTAAAGATAGAAAAAAAATTGCCGAACCAACAGATGTTACCTGTCCTGAATGCAAAAAACATCAACTTGCTATTCGCTTTGGCAGATCTGGTGAATTTTTGGGTTGCCTTGGTTATCCAGAATGCAATTTTACTTCAAACTTTAAACGCGATGAAAATGGAAATATAGAATTAGTAAAAACGGCAGAACCAGAACTATTGGAGCAACAGTGTCCTCAGTGTGGCAAACCACTACGTAAAGTTATTGGCCGCTATGGGCCGTTTATTGCTTGCTCTGGGTACCCAGATTGTAAATATATTCATCATGAAGAAGCTGATTTTGTCTGCCCACAATGTAAAGGAAAAGTTGTTGCCCGCAAATGGCGTGGCGGAAAATTCTGGGGATGCGATAATTATCCTAAATGTAAATTCGCTATTTTTGGCGAAATTGAGCATTCTCCATGCCCCACATGCAAGTTGCCATTTTTAGTTAAAAAAACAACAAAAAAAGGTGATGTTACACTGTTTTGCTCTGACAAAAAATGCGGCTATACTACTAAAGAATAGTATTGTACGCTATTTCTTAGCGCTTAGGGACAAAATGTAATGTCTATAATTATCAACCTAACTAAACCACAGTTTGGCTCACAATACATCCAAGAAAAAATTATTTGCGTACGAGCACATCGTGAGCGTATTTTTCGTGTAGAACCGGAGCACTATCGGGATAAAATTATTTTTCATAACTATGGTCATGGTGGTACAGGCTGGACATTTTTATTTGGCAGCGTTGATAAATCAATCGAGCAGTTTAAAAATATGCAACATCTGTACGATATAAAGCCATCAGTATGTGTAATTGGAGCTGGATGTTATGGATTATTAACAGCGATACACCTTGCTCGCAATGGCTACTCAGTCAGTATAATCGCTGCTGAACAGACAAAGCAGTTACCTTCGCACAAAGCCGCGGGCTTTTTCTTTCCACGCCATCGCCGCACATCTACACCGCAAGAAAAAAAAGAATTTTTAGAAATCGGCATACATTCATATAAAACATATCGTGCTATTGCCACTGGCAATCATCCATTTATTCCTGATGGACCAACGATTATACCTGCATATTATGGAAATAATAATAATCCTGGTTTTGATGAGTATATAAAACAGGATCTCATGCCAACACCAAAGCCAGTGACAATCTCTTTTGGTACAACACAACATAATGTTATGTATTATCAAACTGTCTTTATTAATCCTGCACAAATTATGATGCACCTAGAAAATCTCATAACACAATATGAAATTCCAATTATTCAACAAACGATTACTGATTTTAGTGAGTTACAAGAACAGTATATTTTTAATTGCGCAGGTTTGGGCGCAAAACAATTGACTGGTGATAAAAAAATTGTACCAGTACAAGGACATTTAATTACACTCAAAAATCAACGTGACATACACGCATTACAATATATGATCAACGTAAAAGTTCCTGTGATTGACCGCAATGGCATACCACGCCATCAACTCCTTTATTACGCACCAAAAGATTCTGGTATTTTGGGTATTACATTTCTACGAGGCAAACGATCCCAAGTGCCTAATCATCATGAGTTTGATTTATTGATTGAACGATGTAATACCTTTTTTGGTTCTTAACTTTTTACAGCAACTATTTATTTATTTGTCTTTCAGTTGATCTACAAACTTACGCTCAAGAAGTCTCTTTTTAAACTCATGCTCTATATGCTCACGCTCTTGCCTACGCTGCATTTCGCAAAGCTGACGTCGATATTCACGCTTCATATGCACTAATTCTCTTTTGTATTCCTGCTTTTTTCTTTTATTTTCTTTTTTGATTAGCTCAACTTCTTTGCTTATCTCATCTACTTGCGTATTCAACTCATCACAACTTTATGTTGCAAAATAATACAGCTGCATTCATAAAAAGAGTCAGTACTACATAACGCATATTTTTCATATTAATAATCTTTCTTTTGGCTTTTTTTTGCTTTTCCATCTTTTAAAGAATACCGATCAATTAAAATAAAACCTTCTTGATTCTCAGAATCGGTACATATAACATCATTTTGATTTTTTTTATAAAATTGAGAAAATTTCGATAAGTCCCGTTCTCCTTCCGGTTTATATATTTCACACATAAAAGAAAGAAGCTCTTTTTGAGACATAGCGCACTGTTTATTTTTTACATGTTCCGTCTCTTTTTCTTGCCTCTCTTTACCTATTTCATTAACATATCGACACAAAAAATCTCTTAAACTTTGCATTTTTTCATTTTGTTGATTCATACCAAAGCTCATGCCAGTGATGAGCCCACATATACAAAAGATAGATAAAAACAGCATTGGACTACTTACAATCAAAAAAAGAAATGTTCCATTTTTTTTCATATATCCTCCCTTTAAAAAATAATACATATGAACTGATGATTTTAGCTTACTATACTTAATTCAAAATCAAAAAGTCTCTATGCGTTTATGTACAAAAAAACCCGCAGATTCCTCTGCGGGTCAAAACTATATTGATAGTATGTCAGAGATCTATAAATGATCCTAATACATACCAGGCATACCGCCCATACCGCCCATTCCACCCATTCCAGGTGCTGGAGCAGCAGATGCTTTTTTATCTTCTGGCATTTCAGAAATTGTTGCTTCTGTAGTTAATAATAAACCAGCAATTGAAGCTGCATTTTGAATTGCAGAACGAGTAACTTTTGCTGGATCTATGATACCCGTTTGTACCATATCAACATAGCTACCAGTTTTTGCATCAAACCCATTTACACCTTCTTGTGTTTTTACTTGGTTAACTACAACTGATGCTTCATATCCAGCATTGCTAGAAATAATACGAAGTGGTTCCTCTAACGCACGTGCGATAATTTGTGCACCAAGTTGTTCATCACCCTCAAGTTTAAGCGCTTGTACTGCTTTTTGAGTACGGAGCAATGCAATACCACCACCAGCAACAATACCTTCTTCTACTGCTGCACGAGTAGCACTCAATGCATCTTCAATGCGATCTTTTTTCTCTTTTAATTCAGTTTCAGTTGCTGCACCAACTTTAATTACTGCAACACCGCCAGCAAGTTTTGCTAAACGCTCTTGCAATTTTTCTTTGTCATAATCAGAAGAACTGTTTTCAATTTGCATTCTGATTTGTGCAACACGGCCTTTGATCGCATCTTCAACACCTTGGCCTTCAATAATTGTACAATCATCTTTAGTGATTACAACACGTTTTGCACTACCAAGATCTGAAAGCGTCATATTTTCTAATTTTAACCCAAGATCTTCAGCAACAAGTTTACCGCCAGTAAGCACAGCAATATCTTCTAACATTGCTTTACGACGATCACCAAATCCCGGTGCTTTAACCGCCACGGCATTGAGTGAACCACGTATTTTGTTTACAACTAATGTTGCAAGCGCCTCGCCTTCAACCGTTTCTGCAATAATGAGTAATGGACGGCCAGATTTAGCTGCTTGCTCTAAAATTGGCAACATGCTTTTCATACTGGTAATTTTTTTCTCTACCGTTAAAATTACCGGGTTTTCAAGCACGGCTTCCATTTTTTGCGCATCAGTTACAAAATATTGGGAAAGATAGCCACTATTAAACTGCATACCCTCTACAACATCAAGCTCATCATCAATACCACGCGCTTCTTCAACAGTAATAACACCATCTTTGCCAACTCGCTCCATTGCTTGCGCAATTTGTTGACCAATTACCGCATCAGAATTTGCAGAGATTGTTGCAACCTGTTCAATTTCTTTTTTATTGTTAACAGGTTTTGCAGCCTTTTTAACTTCTGCAACAACTATTTCTACAGCTTTATCTATACCACGCTTTAGTTCCATTGGGTTTGCGCCAGCAATAACATATTTGTTACCTTCGCGGAAAATTGCTTGCGCCAAAACAGTTGCTGTTGTGGTACCATCACCAGCAACATCATTTGTTTTGCTTGCAACTTCGCGCACCATTTGCGCACCCATGTTTTCTAACTTGTCTTCAAGCTCGATTTCTTTTGCAACAGTCACACCATCTTTAGTAATTTTTGGTGAACCAAAAGAACGCTCAAAAGCAACGTTACGGCCTCGTGGTCCCAAAGTAACCTTTACTGCATCGGCTAATGTGTCTACACCTTTGCGCACTTTTTCTCGTGCTTGCGTACCAAATACGATTTGTTTTGCCATTATGTAGCTCCTAAAATTTTATTTACCTATCTAATACACCAAGAATATCATCTTCACGAATAATTAAATGCTCATCACCCGCATCAGTGCCGCTAAACTTACCAAAATAAATGGTATCGCCAATTTTTACCGTCATTGGCATGCGCTGACCATCTTTACCGCGTGCACCAGGGCCAACTGCAATAACTTCCGCTGTTTGTGTTTTTTCTTTTGCTGCATCTGGAATAATAATACCGCCTTGCGTGGTATCTTGATGTTCCACACGCTTTACCAACACTCTGTCACCTAATGGACGAAATTTTTCAAACATATTTTTACTCCTTGAATAAAGAGATATTGTAGTACATATAGCCATTATACGGAAAAATCTAAAAAACTCAACTAATTTTTTTTGATAGAAGTTGACTCAGATTTTTTCCTCACAGAAATAATGACGCCCTTTTATTTATTTGTTAGTTTAACATGCAAATTCATATTCAAAAAGGAGTCACTCCATGGCGGCTATTTACCCTTCATTGATATCTGCTGACTTATTAAATCTAGAACATGTTTTACATGAATTAAATCCACATGTTCCCGGTTATCATCTTGATATTATGGATAGTCATTTTGTACCTAATTTAACATGGGGGCCAGCATTTATAGATGCCATTGCACGAAAAACTCATCGGCAATTATGGGTACATTTAATGGTTACCAATCCCTTGCCATGGTGCGAAATATTACAACTCCCTGCCAACAGTATTTTTAGCTTTCATGTAGAATCTGAAGGAAACATTGCACGCATTATTAAAAAAATAAAAGAAAAAAAATGGATTCCAAGTATTACTATTAACCCACAAACAGCAATAGAAAAAGTATTACCATCACTTGAAATACTTAATCATGTATTATTGATGTCTGTTGAACCCGGCTTTTCTGGACAGGAATTTATACCATCAACAGTAGAAAAATTAAAACGATTAAATGGGTATAGACAAACAAGCGGCTTAACATTTACTATCGGTATTGATGGTGGCATAAATAAAAACAATATTAAAAATCTTACTGATGCCGGCGCTAATCATATTGCTGCCGCTTCTGCAATTTTTAATGATAATAACATCATTGACTCATTTAAAGAATTAAAAGAAGCACTTTAATGGTAGTAATTGTCATTGAACTATAAATCTTCCACTCTTAGAGTTCTTCATATTCATTCGCACCACCCCGAATTCTCTTGCTAAATTCTCTTGCTAAATTCTCTTGCTAAAATAGCTTGATATACTTGATCATAATAATACAATTCATTTACACCATTCTTCTTACTCAACAATTGCCTGCAAAATTCAGGCTTCTCACTCAACAATTGCCTGCAAAATTCAGGCATTTGATCACCTGGTGTGTCATAACTAGGTAAATATGCTTTTTGCACTATTTTCATCATGTAACAGGCATAGTCATTACCCATTGAGCAATTTTTTGCCCACAAATAGTTAGCCGCCTTACGACAGCTCAATGTAACATCATTATTATAACGACTTACACAAAAGTACCTGAGGAACTCCATTGTAACATCTTGCATAAAAGCTGATTGATCTACGTCATTAAATTGATCTACTACGACATCATTAAAAAAAGTATCATCATCTTCACATTGCACAAATGTAAACGATATCAATGTACTATAGATTAGAAATAACAATATCATTTTTTTCGACATATTTCACCACTCATAAACAATGTTATTTATTAATTAGTTTTTGCATTTTTTTACAATTGGTCACTTTGCCATGCATGTATTGACCTAATCTACTTGTGGCAACAGTACCTAATGCAGTTGCAGCAGATACACATACTGGTGATACAACGTGTTTGATTATTTGATCTTTTGTTGCAATTGCACCCAACACAATTTTCTCTAAATCAAATATCGTAGCATCAACAGATGCAATAATATCCTCTACAAGTTTTGGATTATAATAATAAAGAATAAGTATTGCTCCAGCACATCCAAGAGTAGTTGATCCAGTAATTAAAACTGATTTAATCTTGTTTTTTGCTATTGTATAGTACACTCTTTTTGCAGTTTTTCCAATACCGTATGCTAACTTACTCAATAAACGAGCTTCATATGCAACACCAATTGCAACACCAGCAATTGCTGCATATGGATGTACGATTATTTGATCATATATAAAATTTTTTCCTGTTTCTGCATATGATACTACTTTATCCTTTGTTTTATTACAACTATCTTTAAACCACTGTCCCACCGTTTGCTTGTGAGCAACAGGAATGTTCACAACCTCATCTGTTGTTGAAGTATTCATAATTAATTTTGCTTCTGCAATAGATTCTGCTTCTGTAGCAAATTGTGTTTCTGAAAAAGTTTCTTTTACCTCGGGCTCTAGCGCTTTAAACTCTATTTGAGATACATTAGAACAATCACTCTTTTTTAATTTTTTTATTATTTGTAATTGTTGCCTTTTCCAAAGACTATCTAAATGCTCTCCATATCCTGGATTCATTTTAACCGCTTTAGCATTTTCTGGCCTTTGACTTGGTGCTAAATGATCATATTTATCCGCTGAAATACTAAACACCGATAAACCTATGCCTGCCACAGCTAATAATAAATTATTATAAAATATCTTCATAAAAAGTTCCCTCTAACCCCAAAATTATGAATTGTACGCAATATTAAATTATCAAAATACGCTCTTACGCTGCATTTTGTACTCATTTTTAACACATAGTAAATAGCAATATATAACTATCATACTAAACAAATATTCCAAATCGTCAAACACTAAAGCCTTTGTATATATCTAACATAATTAATTAAAACAACAAAAAAATCACATATAAAGGATGCATACTCTAATACACCCTTTGTATGTGATAGAATAATAATGATGTTAATGCGCTAACTCTTTCTTTCTACATACCTTGTTGAAGCAATTTCTTATTGCTAATGTTACAATAGCAAAAGAGGAAAAAGAACCAACAAATGGAATAGCAAAAGTAGCAAACGTATCTTTATCTACAGGAATAACGTGAATATTAGAAAGGACAAAATCACGCATTTCCTTCAATACATTCAATTCTTTATGTATCATATGCATTAAATCTGTGCGCTCATACATAGCAAAAGCAGAAATTGCACAAAGCGCAATAACAACTTTTAATTTGTTTTTGTACGCACAGTTAATAACATTTTTTGTAATATTATATGCCTTAGATACTATTTTTGAGGCAAAACCAGACCCAACAAATGCACCTGCAATAGCTCCTGCGACAAGCCCCGAGCGACATGCCATTGAGTAATGTGATAGAACCTCACACGCATAATCAAAAGCAAGTTCCTTGCGACTATGATGAGATGCTAAAAAATGTATTAATCGTTGTGCTTCACAACCTTTTTGAGTTGTCGCACATATAGGTATTTGGTTAAATTGTGCTATTTCTGCACCTACTTGTTGAGCAATGCCTTTAGAAACATTATACGTTGTACCCAAAAAAGAAACTTTATCAGCAAATATCGTTGTTATGTATCCAACAGATAATAATAAAGAAAATGAAAGTTTAATAACCCTTTTCATAAAAATCTCTCCATTTAATGTATTGCACTTTTGTGTGCATAATTTTAATATATTGTCTATTTTAGACTATCAAAATAATCCAAATAGTCAATAACCCCTATGGGCCATACTCAAAAAGTGAGTATATATAGGAAGTAAAAAGGGGTGTACCAGATGGCACACCCTAATATATCGATTTATATGATTATTTTTGAGCTATTGTTACCTGAAATAGTTATAGTATCAAGCTTCTTGATATCGTATAGTAGCTCTAGAAGTGCTGCGTCGCCGCTATGCCCTTGAAGTTGTATTTGATTCAAACTTAAATATTACCCATTTTATCCTCGATATCTCTTGCATGATTTTCTTTGCCTGATTAAGCATAGCCAATGCTTTCTGCCTAAGTCGCTTAGTATTCTTTACTTGCTCTAATCTAGAAACTTCAAAACGTGCCCAATTAACGATTTTATTCATACCACTCATAATTTGATTCTTATCTTCTAGTAATCTATATTTATCTGCTTCATCTGATTTTTCTTTATAGCCAAGCTTATCAAGCATGCCTTTGGTATACCTCAATTCCTCTTGACATTTATGAACTGGATAAGAACGTGCAATCAGCCTTGCAAGCGGATGAATAATCATCGACCCTAGTCTCCATATCACGCCTCCTAGCCCCCTAGCCTCTAGTACCAGATCTTTTCTTTTATTGATAAGATCATTATGTTTTTTACCCATATATTCGCTATACTGCGCAAGTATCTGACTTTCCACTAATGTTATTTTGTCTTTAACCAAAAGAGCCTCGATAAAATTGGTCAGCTCATCTTCTCGCTCTTTTTTAGCACTAGTTAGCATTTCCATTTTATCTTTTTTCTGATTAATAAGATTCTGAAAACTATTTAGTTGATTGTTAATCCATATCTTTTGCTCTTCTATTTTATTTTTAATACCTTCATATGTAAGCATCTTTGATTCAATTGCTTCAGGAATAATAGACTCTACGTACACTATCATTTCACGAATCTTTTCTTGAAAATTATTTTCTTGAAGAAATGAAACAAATTTTTCAAATTCAGCCTTTACCTCAGCTACATTACCTGCATCAACATGATCAGGAAATTTAATAAGCATAAGATAATGCATTGCCTGCTCTACTGCTTCATATTCAAATTCAGCTTTTTCTAAAGCCTGAGTAACGCTATCCAAATTACTTTTCAAAGAATCGTAGATACTTTCTTGATACTCTTTTAATTGCCCAATTTGACTGGTGCCATTTTCCCGCATTCCAAAGGTATTTTTACCCACAAAAGCAAGTACTACAGTTATACAGAACAACAATCTATTTAACAGTGTATGTATTTTCATTACCCTCTCCTAATTAAACTACTTTATAAATCCTCATGATAATTTGAATGTATCTTACACGCCCATTCATTTTTAGCATAAAAAAATAAGAACACCAATTTTATCTACTTATTTTTGAGCTTCGCCATACTTTCCTATTAGTCGTTGAAACCATTTCTTAACTCCAGAAATATCTATATCTTTTGGTAATGACCAAAAACCCTTCTCTCTCCTCTCTTGATTCAAATTGCTCTTACCTTGCTCAGCCTCTTTAAACTTATTCTCCATCTTTTCATCAAGCCATGTTATTATTTTTTGTATTCTATCAATTTCAAACCTAACCCAATCATGCTGCTCTTGTAAAAAATTTGCGATTGATTCCGCTGCCAATAACTCTATATTGCTTCGCACATAGTCAGCCTGTTGAGTATAGTCATTTTCGTTTAGCCATTTAGCAAAAGCTTCAAGATCGCCTTTCTTTCTATCTATACCCAAATAGGTTATTCTAAGCAACTTAATAAAATTAATCTCTGTATCGATTAAATACATTTACCTTTTTTTATATTTTTGAATGTCTATTCGCAACTCTCTACCTTGCTTTTGCAAGTTGCTATATTTTGTATCCATACTATCAAAGTACTCTGTTCGCCAGGCGCTTACTATCTCTTTATTATTTTTTTCAATAAGAAAATCTTCTATTTCATTTATTGATTTTTTTATTTCTTCTTGATTATTGTTTAACTCTTCTAGTTTATTTTTCGTTTTTTAACTTCCTTTTCAAGTTTTATTCTCTCTGTTTTTATCCATTCATCTGCTATTTGTATCTCATCAAAGATTTGACTGGAATCCCAATCTTTTGTTTCCATAATGTCATAAGTAATTGTTCGTATTCCTTCTGGTTTATTTGTAAATTGTGTATATTCTTCTGCATACTCGTACTTTTTAAGCCATGTAACAAATTGTTCAAATCAATATTTTGCTTTATTAAAATTCTCTTTGTTGATACATTTTTTAGGTAAATCAAATAACGTTAAATCTCTGAGTTTTTCGTTCATTTTTTCAAATTTAGATGCTATTTCTTTAATAGTATCATTATTTGTTTTAAATCCTGTTTGTAATTTTGAGTAACCATCGCTATCCATACTATACTTTTTTCCAAAAGTATCGCTACCACCTAAAGCAAGCACTACAACACCACCTAATAACAGTCTATTTAACCGCTTATGTATTTTCATTATCTCCCCTTTAAGTATATTTATGAATATTTGAATTCACTAAGCTTATTTTTTATTTTTCTCTTACTACTGCTCTACCAGCTGAGGGAGTCCACCATTTTCTTAGTAATGAGGGTACATAACTTTTCCAGCCCCCCCTCCTTGTCTCAGTCGGCTCTTTCTCACCGTAGTTTCTATCAGGGAATAAATATCGCATTGCATTTTTTTCTTCTGGTGTCATATCAATCAAAAGATAATCATCTCCATACTCTCCGCTTATTTTTCTTGTTGCATTTGGATCTATTGCTGTATTAATAAACTGAGCAATCAGACGAGCTGAAGAAGAACGCTCAACAAACAAAGCAGATATATCTTGGTATGAAGTACTACCCTGGATAAACTTATTCATATCTTCTATTGCTTTATTCATAATCTTAATTAAATCAACAATATTAATTTTATACTTACCAGTTACTTTCTCTATGCGACCAGAAATTTCAAGTTCTTCAAGTGTTTTTTCCTTTGATTTCTCTTCTACTTCAACTTCGCCAGTTTTTTCTGGTGTTCTTTTTAGTTCAGACATTCTTCTGATTGTTGATAGATATCTACCAAGAGCATCAAATGCATCACTAAGCGGTTGCTTTACACTTTCTAACATTGACATACAGTTAACAAAAAACTTAGTTTCTTCGTTTATTAGTGCTTGTTGGCAAAATAGAAAATCTTTTTTTAAATCTTCATGTTCTCGCATCATATCCATATAATTCTTATGTTCTTCACCTCTCTTGCTCCGATTATTGATAAAATCAGATATTATTTTAAGAGTTTTTTCTACAATCTCCGAATCAGATGTTTGTTGCTCAAACCCTTCTCTCCCTCTTTTAACGCCCGGTGATATATATATTTGAGCAACTTCATATTTAGATTTTTGTTCTAATCGACGTCGCTTATTAAGCTCCCTGTTTAAAGTTTCTAGATCTTGCGTATCAGAACTTATATTTGTTTGATATTTATCAACGACTTCCTTTATAGAGGGTTCTTGATTATCCTGATTTTTTTCTAGAAAAGTTTTCATTGTGTTTATCGATTCTTTTTTTTCTTTTATTGCATTTTGTAGTTCTTCTTCTGTCATATCAATTTGTAGTTCTTCTTCTGTCATATCAATCGGCTTATTCATAGTCCACGCACATGGAATAAACAAAAAGATACTAAACATACCCAATAAAAATAAAATACCTTTTTTCATAGCACATCCCCTAACTTAAGCATCATTACACTCAATAGTCATTCTACTTCATACCAAGCATACAATAAAAAAGCATAAAAAATATACAGATTGAATTAATAAGATTTAAAAAAAGCACAATGCAAGCTATTTGCCAACATACATTTACCATCAAAAACAAAAGGTGCATTAAGTTTAGACACTACGTCAGTAGTGAGTGGTGTGATCTACTGACGTAGTTTATTATATCGTTTATATGCTTCATGTAGCATCGACAGAAAGAGGCTGATGAGTCCAGATAAAATATAGGCCCATTGCCATGGCATTTTGAGTATACATCCCAAAAAACCACCGGCCATCAGTATATCTATACATCCTATCCACTTTCTGCGCAATTGGATACAAAAACATTTCCAAAACGTTAATCTGTTTTCAGCCATTTTTTTATCTTTGCTTTCCATAGAGCGCGTTGTTCCTGAGCTTTGCGTGCTTGTCTTTACTAACTGCTATTCTATGTAAATATGAATTTGCTATAAACATTTGACTATAACGCATGATATACCAGCGCCAGAAGACACGTGGTTTTGGCCAGCATCCCCCATCAAACTATATCCTGAATATGAAGATTCTTTTTTTCAATCTGCATAGCAGAAATGAAAGATGGTACTAAAAGAAACAAAGCTAAAAGCTTCTTCATATTTATCCTCATTAAAAATTAATAAACACTACTTAATTAACATTGCGAAAATTCTTTCCTTTTGAGCACCTCAATCAACACCCTCAAAACCTAATAATACACAGTCATGTACAACCCAACTACATGCGAATTATATTAGTTGTTCACATTGTTTTTCATGGTAACATTCGTCTATATAAATGTACATATATTTTCGTAATCTTTCTGCCTTTTTTAAGTAATTCCTGATAGAGATATATATATAGAGAATTGGATAACAAATTCCAGTATTGAGGATTGGTGTGCCCGGTAGGATTCGAACCCACGACCTACGGATTAGAAGTCCGTCGCTCTATCCAACTGAGCTACGGGCACAATAACTTTTTAAGATCGTTTAAGTATAAAACAACTGAAACTAAAGCACAAATGTATTATTTTTTTTCTTGCGGAACAAATAATACACTAAATTCCGCCGCAATTGTTTTGAGCTTTTCAGATACATCGTCATCAACATCTGCTGCGCTCAGAATTGCCTCATACACATCTTTATGTACAGATTGAACAAAACTAACAAACTGACATATAAAGGGCTGTACATGTTTAACTGCAAGCGAATCTAAAAAATCTTCTTTAAGTAAAAACAGAATAAGTGCTTGATCAACAAATGAATAAGTTTCATATTGCTGCTGCTTAAGCATTTCAACTGCTAATGCACCGCGTTGTAATTTGCGTTGCGAGACATCATCAAGCTCAGTACCAAACTGTGCAAAATCCAGTAGTTCATTGTATTGTGCAAGTTCTAATCGTAACGCTTTGGTCATTTTTTTAACTGCTTTGGTTTGTGCAGAACCGCCAACACGAGATACTGAAAGCTCAACGTTAACTGCTGGACGAATACCCTGATTAAATAATTTAGTATCTAAGAAAATTTGTCCGTCTGTGATAGAAATCAAGTTAGTCGGAATATATGCAGTAATATCATCACTTTGAATCTGTACAATCGGCAATGCAGTTAATGAACCACCTGTCGCTAATTTCCCTGCACGCTCAAGCAACCGTGAATGCAGATAAAAAACATCACCAGGAAATGCTTCACGACCTGGCGCACGGCGTAATAATAAAGACATTTGACGAAATGCAATTGCATGATTACTTAAATCATCATAAATAATTAATACATCTTCACCTTTGTCTCGCCAATATTCACCAACAGTACAACCGACATACGGAGCAAGATAATGATTCAGTACTGCTTGGCTCGCATCAGCTGCTACAATTGTTGTATATTCCAATGCATTATTTTCTTGCAATAATCGTACTAATCTCGCCACATTCGCTTGCCGTTGACCAATAGAAACATAAATACATTTTACGTTTTTACCTTTTTGATGCAAAATCGCATCCAGCACAATTGCAGTTTTTCCGGTATTGCGGTTACCAATAATCAATTCACGTTGGCCTTTACCAATTGGCACCAACGCGTCAATTGATAAAATACCAGTTTCTAATGATTCATTGACAGGAGAACGCTCAATAATTTGCGGTACAATCGCTTCGATTGGCCGCAATTCATCTGTAGCAATTTCTCCCAAACCATCAAGTGGCACACCTAGTGCAGAAATAACACGGCCAAGCATTGTATCACCAACGGGTGTTTTATATACTTGCCCCGTACGCTTGGCAACTTCTAATTCTTTTACGTGCACTGTTTCATACAATAAAAATACCGCAACAGAAGATTCATCTAAATTAAAAATAATACCACTATTGCCACCTTCAAAATCAATACGCTCACCAAAAATTGCATTATTCAAACCATGCACATGGCAAATACCGTCACCAACACTAACAACAACTCCAACTTCTTCGAGTTCCTGCTCTGGTAATTCTTGTAATGATTTTTCAAACAACGAAATAAGATCGATATTTTTAACATCCATAGTTTATTTTACCTTTACCCAATGAGGAGCGTACGTTCAATATGTTGCAGCCGTTGCCGTACAGAGCATTCCCACACAAACTGATCACTCTGGGCACGAATACCAGCAATTAACTGTTGATCTATTTTATAATGGTAGATAACAACAGTATTTGCTTTTGTCGCTAAAAAATCAACCACAGTTTTTATTTCTTGTCCTGTCAACTCTTGTGCGCTAGAAATAACAAAACGAATAATGTTATGCTGCTTATAGTAGTACTTAACAATATGAACAAGCACCTGCGGCAACAATAAAATTCTTTTATTTTTTATTAATAAACCAATAAGCGTATCAAAATACTGTACTGGCAATAATTTTTTAAGAGCATGATGTTTTGCTTCATATGCAATGCAAGGTGTACTAAGCAATGCAAGTGCACCATATTTTTTTTTTAGTTTCCACGCAAGATCCATCAGCATATCGCACATATTTTTGTCAATATGTTTGCCATATACATTTACAAATGCAACAGCATACTTCTGTGCAATGTAACTTTTGCTTCCACTCATTATGAACCTCGCTGTTTATGCACACTTTGCTGTAATTGAGTAAGAATATCTTTAGTAAAAATACGTCCGGCATCAGATTCCTGAAAAAGAATATGTAGCTGTTTTTGAGCATTGCCAATTGCCTGAGGTAGCACCACACCCCTCAGCCGTTCTGCCTCTAAATATGCTGTTTGTACTGCAACACGCTTACTTTGCTCATCAGCACTTGCTTGACGCTCTTTTTCTGCCTTTTCTTGTTCGTGTATTACTGCTTGTTGCCAGACTGCTATATCCTGCATTAATTTTTTACATTTCGTTTGCTGCTGCACAATTTGTACGTGTAATTCATCCTTTTGTCTTTCCAATGCTGTCATTTTATTTTCAAGCCCACGTATAAATACACATTTCTGTGCTATTTGGTCACGCAAACTTTGATAAATGTACTTTTTAAATAAATAAACACACAGCGCAATGAGCATTGCAAAATTAGCCAGACGAAAAAAAACAGCAACAATATCACTAACTACCAACATGCGCGTCCTTTGTTATTGCATTGTTTAACTGCGCAATAGAAACCTTTTCTACGATTGCGTTCTGCAGTAATGCTGTTTGTTTTTCTATCACGTGCATATCAAGTGATACCAACTGCGGTTCATGTACCTGATTAGATCTGAAAATAAAACGTACCGCACGCATTGGCGCATGTTGTGCAAAATAATTTTGACATTGCACCAAATACGCCATTTTTTCTTCTTCTTTATGCCGTAGTAATTGCATGCGCTCTTCTATACCAGATAATAACCCATCACGCTGATTATCTTCTTCTTTAATAGCATGCACGACTGGTTTAAAAAACAACATCCGCAACAATACATAGGCAACTAAAAAATTAATTGCTTGTACAATCAACGTCGCATTAATTTCCATTTTTTATAGAGACATTGCTAGATAAATCAATCCACCCGCAATCATCAACGCATAAATTGCAGACGACTCTACGATACCCATGGCAATCATCATAGTTGTGCGAATTTGCCCGGCATTTTCAGAATATTTACCAATATTTTCACACGCTTTCATTCCAACAAGTCCCTGCCCAAGTGCCGGCCCAATACTCCCTAATCCCATTGCAATACCAGCGCCAATACACGCTGCAGCTTTTGCATAAACAATATCCATAGCTATGCCTTTCTTTTTTTAAGAAATTGTGACCCCTTTTTTGCGTGTTGTTTATTATAGTAACCATAATATTTTATTTTTAACAAGTATTTCAGTGAAGTACTTCGCTTTTTTTACCCACTCAAAGGAAACATTCTTCTTTTTTTCGGGGGTTTAGATTTATCAACTGTCTTTCCATCATCCTCAGAAGCAGAGTCTGAGTCAGAAGTAAAAGTATCCTTTTGTTCTTCCTCCCTATCAAAGTCGCAGCTCAATCTACGACGTTTATTAGTCTCATTTTTTTCACCCACTGTTTCTTCTCCGACTAATACATGCTCATCTTCATAACCGCTCTCATCAGTATCACCTTCTCTATATGTACTTTGTCCCTGAATATCTTGATTACCTTTCAAAAGGCTACTACCTGTATACAGGTTACCTCTTGATTGCAATATACTCATGGCAACAAACCATGCAGCCGAGAATTCATTTAAAAAAGATACACTCCTATTAGTATTACCCCAAAAAATATGTACACAATCTCCCATAGAAAGCGAAAAAGCTGTATCAAAAGGTGACTGCTGGTCCCAATTACGAATAACTTCAACTAACGAATTACTATTTATCTGATATGTCATTTTTACCCGACCGACTGAAGAAAAAATTTTCACAGTATCCCCCGGCACAACACTGGCATCAAATACAATTGCGCCTTGCATTGCTTGCAAAGAAATAAACGGGTAGAAAATAAAACAAACAGCCAGTAACAAAAATGTATGTCTTATACGACACATACAAACTTTTCCCATTAAAAAACAATTATTATAAACGATACAAACTATTAAACTAACGCCTTTGGCACGAGCTTTTCTTTTGGTACATAGACCTCCTCATCATGTATAAACTGCCTAATGTATTTTATATGATTGCGTTGCACCGCTACATCACTTTCAAACTCTTGGTTACAATCTAACACAAGCACTGGCAAATCTTGCAAGTAATCTGCGATATTATCTTTTTCTATTAACCACTTCTCATGCTTGTTGTGTAACTGTTGCAAATAATCTAGAGCAACAGGAGATTCTTCCGATCTACCACGTTTGCACAAACGCTCATAACATTTTTTTGGATCTGCTTTTAAATAAATAAAACCAGCAGGCTTTGTCATTACATTATTCACAAGCCACACAAACCATTCTTGATACAATTTCCACTCAAGCGCATTCATATTACCCTGTTCATAACAATTTCTTGCAAAACAGTATCGATCAGAAAACACTGATCGTTCAAGAACACTTGTTTGATACGGTGTTGTTTTTAATGCATCTTCTAGCGCAAGAACACGAGTAATAAATGCATATGATTGAAATGTATACGCCCATCGCTGCGTATCGGAATAAAATTTTTCTAATAGATTTTCTGTAGTACCTTCAATTGTTTGCCATTTTTCTACCGGCTCAAAAATAATTGGCACATTGAGTTGCTCTTTTAAAATGCGCAAAAAAGTAGATTTACCTGCTCCAATATTACCTTCCACAATAAAGTATCGCTTATCAGTGCCTATCTGATCCATGAAAAAGCCCCTCAATATTTTGTCATCTGAAATAAAATACGTTAGATTGAAACGTTATAAAATAATGTCACATACAAAATTCAAAAAACCATATCATGAATGAAATTAAAAAAATAGCTTGTTTTTTCTTTATTTCTCTATCTTATTTTTCAATACGCTCATCAGACGAGAGCTTCACAGAATACGATTTTTTCAATGATCCAATTACAAATGCATTTGTAGAGCAAACCGATTGGCATATCACACGCGAAAAACAAGATATTATTGACACACTTGATGATTTAAAAATTATTGACTTACTTAAAGAAGACTTTTTTCTTAATACTAATCCACTCAATTCGCGTAGCTTGTTAGACAATCCTTTTAGCCTGCTACAACATTGTTATTATTCTTCACATATACCAGAAACCGCGCAACATAATTACGGACTCCACTTTTTTTTCAACCAGATGACACGCATGGTTTTCAGAAAAGACTCAACAGGAATAGAATCATATTTAGCAATTAGACAAAAAGATTTTTTAGAAAAGCTAAGAGTTGTTACTAATCAAATAGAAAAAATAATACCAAATTTTGATATAAATCCAGACCGCGTTACTTTTTTAATTCGTAATTTAACCGTACAAGAGCGCAGAACAGGTTTTATGTTTTATGGTAAACACACCCTGCCTGGCCCACTACATGAAATTACTATCAGTTGGAAAATGCCATTTTATCTTCTAGAGCGTAATTACTTCACCACAGATAAAGAACGTGCAGCACTTGAAGCAGAACTTGGAGCATTAGAGGAAGAAGACCAAATTGATTTTGAGGATGAGCATTTGGTTGCAACCAAACTTGGTTTTGGTGATGCCAGAATTTCCATTGATGCGCCGATGACTCGTTCACAACGCTGGGCATTCAATCTTGGCGGTTTTATAGATATTCCAACCGCACTTACATTTACACGCGGTGTCATTCGCGGTACTCGACGTGGCTTAAAAAAAGTAACATGTCGCCCACGATTTAACTTAGAACTATTACTTGATGATAATGCACTTGCCAATAACACTGCAGAAACTGCTGCAACAGAATTTGTACTTGCCGCACTTGATCATTTTGGTGGTAATCTACTCGACACTCCATTAGGTAATGGTGGACATGTTGGTATTGGTGCAATAATGTATAGTAAAATGCCGCTTGATTTTATTATCAGAAGATCATGGGCACACAATTTCAGAATAAAATCTCGTTACTCAATACAATACTTATTTCCAAAACGTGAAACCCGCTGTTATATTGCCTGTAATAATGCGCATGAATTTGACAAACGCAACTTTGAAGATACCAATCGATCAGATGATAATTTTAATTTTTTGGCCGCGACATTAACTAATCGCCTATTCCCGTTTGCTTTTAACACCACCGTACATCCTAATATTATCGTCAGAAGTACCACTAGTTTACTCTATAAAGCACATGGTAGGGGATTTAGTATTGGTACTGATGGCTGGGCACGCACTAAAGAATCATTACGAAACATTCAAACACCAAAAAATTTTGAAAAAACACTAGAGGTTATTAAAGCACGTCGTCCATTTGCCTATCAAAGTAAACTGTTTGCTTCTATTTTTTTTAGAAGAGATGGTACAAATCATAAAGTATGGAATTTTTGCTTGTATGTAGATAAAACATTTGCAAGCACCGGCATTGGAGAAGATTTTGTGTTATCATTTCAAGTTAATTGTAATTTTTAGCTAAGGAGGAAAAGTTTATCATAAAATGAGTCGGGTATATAAAAAATATAAACAATACAACTCATAGGGAATAGTATGAAAAAAACATTATTTATTTTTATGGTATTTTTTTTTACAGTAGCACAATCTAAACAAGAGCCAATCTGTTTGACCTCGCCAGTCATAGAATTTTTGGATGGCAAAAGCTGGGGAGTTAATGGCGAAGCTGTTGGCTACATGAGACAAGTTGGCCTTAATATTATTAAAATGCAATATGGTACTCCACAAAAAGATAGCAAGGTACGCATTGGCCTTTTTGAATATGATGGAAAGCAGTATACACTAAAAGAGTTAATCGCCATTGCGCGTGAATATGCAGAAAAAGCTGCTAGCTATTCTATACAAGAGTATGAGAAAATAAGAGCTAAACTAAAAACAGCACTTTCTGCCGCAATAGAATATTTCATCAACACTATTGAACCATTCATGGGTCAAGCAAACGGCGCAAAAAAACAGGTTGTTATTTTAATTGAAGAGTGGGCTGAAAAACGTAACCGCCAAAACAGCGAACTACTACATTGGGCCGAGACAGAAGAAGGCAAAGAATTTGATGTCTTTAAAAAAAATGCAAAAAATTTTGAAGCATTGGATGATTTTTGCACCGATTTAGTCTGCTTTTTAGGAGATTTGATGCGCAGCTGCCCAAAAGCAAATAAACAATTTGAAAAATTAAAAGATGAATTTTTAGCACAACAACGATAATACCATGAAAGAACAAATAACCGGAACTGTCGAACGCATTATATACAGCAATCACGAAAATGGCTTTACGGTATTTGTTCTTGAACTCAATGGTAAAAAAAAAATAACCGCAAAAGGCTCATTAGCATCTATCAACCCAGGAGAACACGTAACACTAACGGGTGCCTGGGTTACCCATGCTAAATTTGGCCGTCAATTTGATGCACAACAATGCACTGCATCAGTACCCACAAACGTTCAGGGGCTTAAAAAATATTTAGGCTCCGGGTTAATTAAAGGTATTGGCCCTACATATGCAGAAAAATTAGTAAACTATTTTGGAATTGATGTTTTAGAAATTATAGATAAACATCCACAACGATTGAACGAAGTTCCCGGTATTGGCCCAAAACGTATCGAAAAAATCTCTACCGCCTGGCAAGATCAAAAAGAAGTTGCCAATGTTATGGTTTTTTTGCAAGACAAAAATGTTTCTCCTGTCTATGCTGCTAAAATTTATAAACGGTATGGTCAAGAGTCAATTGCTATTATTACACAAAATCCCTATCGTTTAGCCGATGAAATTTGGGGTATTGGCTTTAAAATTGCAGACGGCATTGCACAGAATATGGGTATTGCTCATGATTCGATTAAACGTATTCGTTCTGGCATCCTGTTTGTTATCCAGCAACATGTAGGCAATGGCCATCTATATATTGAGCTTGATGCATTACGAGACAAAACAGTTACATTGTTGAAGTTGGATCAAATCGAAGCAGATCCTCGTATTAAAACAGCCCTACATGATCTTTATAACGAAGAAAAAATTAAATTAATAACTAAAAATACTGCACATTTTGTCACGTTAAGCACATATTACTTCTGTGAAAAAGGTACCGCACAAAAAATTAAATATTTGCTCAAACAACTACCATTTAAAACAATAGATTTAGATACTGTTTATAATTTTTTACGCGTAAAACAATTTGAACAGGATATAGAACTTAATAGTGAACAACAAAAAGCAGTTATGGCCTGTTTACAAAATAAAATAACCATTATCACTGGTGGCCCCGGAACGGGAAAAACGACTATAATAAAAAAGTTACTCACTGTTTTGGACAATCAAGGATTAAGCTATGTACTGGCAGCACCAACCGGCCGCGCAGCAAAACGTATTACAAAAAGCACTGGCAGATCAGCAAAAACAATTCATCGATTGCTAGAGTTTGATGTTAGTACATTTTCGTTTACTAAAAACGAAAACAATGCCCTGGCTACTCATTTTATTATCATTGATGAAGCTTCGATGATTGATATCTTTTTAGCATATGCCATTTTAAAAGCTG
The DNA here is from genome assembly GCA_020431705.1 of Candidatus Dependentiae bacterium. Lineage (NCBI taxonomy): Bacteria > Candidatus Babelota bacterium. The sequence goes on along the minus strand of JAGQHQ010000012.1, from coordinate 4,626 downwards.
TGCCATTTAATGCTCATGTTGTTTTTATTGGCGATATTAATCAACTTCCATCAGTCGGTGCTGGAAACTTTTTAAATGATCTTATTGCAAGCGAAACAGTCACCTGTGTACGTTTACAAAAAATATTCAGACAATCGCAAGACAGTTTGATTATTATCAATGCACACCGAATTAATAACGGCGAATTTCCAACATCAAATCTACCAGACACCAAAAAAGATTATTTTTTTATAAAGGAAAATGAACCAGAACATGTTGTAGAACATTTAAAACATATTTTTACCAAAAGTTTACCCTATGCAAAAATTTTACCAAGTGATGCAATTGTACTCGTACCTATGAATCGTGGGCCCGTTGGTACCCATAACTTAAATCATCATTTACAAAAGTTACTCAATCCACAACAAACACATAAAAAAATTATGCATGCAGGCACACTTTTTATGTTAGGCGATCGGGTAATGCAAATTCGCAATAACTATGACAAACATATTTTCAATGGTGATATGGGCCATATAGAAGACGTTGATCCAGAGGAACGGGGGTTAATTATTCGCTTTGATAACAAACTCGTTGAATACGAAAAAAATGAACTTGATGAACTGGTGCTTGCATATGCGGTTTCTATCCACAAAAGCCAAGGGTCTGAATTTCCTGCCGTGATTATTCCACTTTTTATGCAACACTTTATGCTACTGCAACGCAATTTAGTCTATACAGCCGTAACGCGAGCAGAAAAATTGTGTGTTATGATCGGACAACCAAAAGCACTTGCAATGGCAATTAAAAATAATAAAGGTATTGAACGGACCACGTTTTTAAAAGACTATTTAACAAGTGATTTGAGTGCACGATAAAACAAATGAACAAACTACTCTTTTGCGCCTTCTTATCTTTTCATTTTTTTGTAACGCAAAACAAACCATTCACCATAATGGTAAATCCCGCAGGCGATGCAAAACAAATAGGCAGAAAGATCGACGGCTACTTTGAGCGTGGTATAACTCTACAGTTTTTTCAAGAATTAAAAAAAGAATTATACAAGCACTATTCAGAATCAACATTGCATGTTATTTCAACACGATTTGCCGGTGATACGATAGAAGAACTACAAAATGCTAATTTTGCTAATCGCTTAGGTATTGATTTATATCTAAGCATTCACTTTTATTATGAAGAAAAAACAAAACCTGATGTATTTTTGTATTACTTTTCATATGGAAATGAGTTTATTACTCAAAAACCTGATCTTTATTTTTGGCCTTATGATGAAGCGTACTTAATTAATTTTGATGCAACAAAAAAATCGATTGAAACAATGCAACGTGTTCTGGAAAGCAAAAAATATGCATACCAATTTACTGTTTATGGTATTTTTAAACTTCCTTTTGCACCACTCATAGGTATTGTTGCACCAGCAATTGGTATTGAAATCGGTCTTAAAAATAAAGACAATTGGCGCCAATATGTAGAGCCTATTGCTATAGCCCTGATATCCCTCATAAATAATAATCCATAATAAAAAACCATAAAAATATTATTCTTAAAAACAGAGCCATTATGAATCAATATTACTTCTATCACATCGCAATCGCTTGTTTAGCTAGTTTATGCATCGGTATATTTTTATTTGCCTACTTAAATGGGTATATTATTTTTAAATACCCTTCGTACAAAACAGATATCAAAACATATAAACAACAGCTAGATGTAACAAGAAAAGTAATCACTTTCCATTATTGGCACAACCAAAAATGGCATACTGAAAAAACTGAACTCATTTGGCATTCTAATGATATCGGTCAAAATATCACGTATCTATTGAATAGCTGGTTTACCTGGCTTGAAGAAGAACACATGATTACTAAAAAAATTACCGTACAAACAGTCTTACTTTCTACAGATACACAACATGCCTATATTTCTTTTGACCGTAATCCATTTGATAAACAACAATCAACATATAATAAATGGATGTTAATTGAATCATTATTAAAAACAATACGAGAAGTTAACGTATCACTAAATCACATTACCTTCTTAGTGCATCACCAACCACTCAAAGACATACATCTTGACTTTACTAATCCATGGCCAATTCATGGTTTTTTAGCATCTTACTCATAAACTCTTGTGCTTTATCAATTATTGCGTGCTCTAGCCCCTGATTGCGTACAATATCAAGCGCTACATGTTGATCAGAAACACCTTCTTCTAAAACAAATGGATAGCATAAACTTCCATCTACCATTTTTTCTACACCAACCCTATAATTCGCAAAACAGTTTGCAGTATGGGCAGCCAACTGTGTTAATTCAAGAAAGTGCGTTGCAATAAGACACACACTGTTTGAAAACGTGCCAAATCGTTGTGTAACCGCATAAGCAATTGATTTTCCTTCAAATTCAGATGTACCATTAAACATCTCATCAACTGCCACAAAGCTAAATGCATCCTTTGATAGCGATACTATATTATTAATCAAACGTTGTGCACGTATTACTTGTGCTTTAAATAAAGAGTTACCTGCAGCAATATCATCAGTTACATTGCAGTAACTAGCAATTTTTGCAAATGGCGTAATTATTATTTTATTTGCTGGCGCAATACCCATGGTTTGAGCAAGAATCAAATTAATCACGATTGCATGTAAAATAGTTGATTTACCAGCAGCATTTGGCCCAGTGATAATACCATTTTGTGGCATATCTCCCCCAAAAATAATTGAACTTGGAATAACGTTACTATCTTCAATAAATGGGTTCCAAAAATTCTCAAGTTCAATAAATGGCTTATCTGCATTTTTAAATTCTGCAAAAGAAATATGTACTCGTTTATCTTCAAATTCTTTATACAAACGAGCAATAGAAAGATACATATCAACTTCGCCAACAGATACCAATATCGGCAATAACTCATTTTTTATTTCATGTAACAAATAATATGTGGCCAATACACATCCCTGTAAAAAAAACATGTTAGTCTTTTTTGTATCTGTTAACTGTTCTAACAATCGAATAAGTAGTTTTACTGACTTTATATTACTACTGAAAAAATGAGATAAATGTTCATTTTTTTCTAACACATTATACAATATATAATTGTTATCAATTACCCGTTTTAACTTTTTAACAGCACGCACATAACGTGCAACAATAACCATCTTTTTGTGCAGTAAATCATCTAATAACATATGATCAAATGCACAGCTATATTCATCTTGACAATTAAGCGCACAATACGCACCAGCAGTTATGCTCGTACCAGCCAAAACAAAACGATTGTCAACTAAAGAAAAAAGAGAAAGCATTCGTCCTCCTGCCCCCCTCAGTTTTTCTACCACTATACTTACAAATTGTGGACACTCAATACCCAATAAACACATAATACCATATGCAGGCAACACCGCTGCTGCAAGTACACTTGTAATAAAAAGCACAAAACGGCGATTATGTCCTATTTTATTGTTTATTTCTAGCAATAATTGATTGGTATTCAATGCATGAGTAACAGTTTTTAATAAGGGAAAAGAAAAATAATATTTTTTTGCTGCGTTAAAAAGTGGATCGTTTCCCCATAAGCTCCAAAAAGAAAGTATCATATTCTCTGTATCAGCAATTTCAGTAAAAATATAATTCAATTGCTGATACAGTTTTTTATTCTCTAGTAATTCACACACAATTGACTGTCGCTTTTGTAGTAACAAAATATCAGTTTGTGGAGTTGCCAGCATACCAAATAGCGACACTTTACCAATTTCTGTGTATGTACGATCCACAATACTCGCTAAATAAATATGTTTGTGTTGTTTGCCACAAAATAAATTAATATCACGCCACGTTGTCACATCCGTAAGCACATCATTATCAATACCTGGATATTGCTTGTAATAAGAATCAAGCATATTGCATGCAATATACCTTTTTTGTGCTTCACATGGATGTTGCTGATATTCAATGTATCGTTTTAAATATGAACCAAATGATTCATCTGGCCATTCTTGCTCTTCCCATGTAAGTGATGCCATATTATGGTACAGAATTTTTTGATACAATGATTTTTCTGAATAAACAACGGTTGGTATCATTACATAAACTGATACAAAAAGCCTCACTAAACAACTAATTTTTTTTCCTTTTAAACATTAAAACTATTGAGCCAGGATCATACAACAACTTAAAATAATTACTAACCGGTGGAAATATAAAAAAAGGAGCAATGTAATGTTTGATTTCCTACGTAATATTCCAGAGACATTCAAAGGAATAGGGCTTGTAGTTTTTGGTACAATACTAATTGTACATACATTTGGCATATTTCGCCAACGACTTGATGTAGTTATTGTTCTGGTAGGTTGTATTATGATACTTTATGGATTTATTATTTTAAACGGATCCAAAAAAATTACTAAAATAGTGGAACAGATAACACGCAAAAAAGATGACTCTGCTTAAATAACTCTTGTTAAAAAAAAAAAAAAACCTTATACTAGACTACAATATACTTGAAAAGTTTTATTAGTTATTTTTGTGGGGTTTTTATGCAAAACATGTCATCATTTTTTAAAAAATTTCTATTTGTATCACTAACTATCTCTATTTCTCACAGCCTTGTAGCCATGAAACA